>CAZAUU010000033.1:0-25428 GCA_964488405.1 uncultured Phocaeicola sp. | reverse complement strand
GGATACGATGATTCCAATGATTATTATGATTATAACGAGGAACAATATCAGGAAGGTTATGAAGACGGATATGAAAATGGATATTATTCTGGGAAATCCGAATATGAGGAAGAATATGATGATGAGGAGGAGGAAGAAGAATGGTAATTTGTAAAGTTATTTAAATAATGAAAATGGGGTAGTGTAAAATAAAGAAAATGGTGTATTCCTGAAGTTTAATGAATACACCATTTTATATTATTAGAGGATGTAAATTAAACTGTGTCAGCAAAGAATAAAATATTAACTTTGGTAACACAGTTTAATTTACATCCTCAATGTTGCAAGATTAAAGTATATAGTTCCGTAATCTTTTATCCTTACACTACATTTTTTATTGTGTGATTATTGATAGATGGCTTTTTTCCCCGCAAGCAAAGTGTTTCGCATCAACGAAACAATGGTCATCGGACCGACTCCGCCAGGAACAGGAGTGATGTATGCACACTTTGGAGCCACTTCATCAAACTTGACATCGCCTGTCAGTTTGAATCCTGATTTTTTTGTGGCATCAGGTACGCGTGTGGTACCTACATCAATGACCACCGCGCCTTCTTTCACCATGTCGGCTTTTACGAAATGTGGCTGTCCTATGGCAGCAATGAGGATGTCTGCTTCGCGGCATTCTTTCACTATGTCTTTGCTCCGGCTGTGGCATACGGTTACTGTAGCATCGCCTGGATAAGCTTTTTGCATCATCAGCGTTGTCATGGGTTTGCCTACAATATTGCTTCGTCCCAGTACCACGCATTTTTTACCTTGCGTTTCGATATGGTAACGTTTCAACAGTTCCAATATGCCGTTTGGTGTGGCTGAGATGTAGCATGGAAGCCCGATGGACATCCGTCCTACATTGATAGGATGAAATCCGTCTACATCTTTCCGGAAATCGATGGTTTCGATGACTTTTTGTTCCGAAATATGTTTGGGCAAAGGCAACTGAACGATAAATCCATCTATGTCATCATTTTCGTTCAGTTCGCGTACTTTTGCCAGCAGTTCCTCTTCAGTTACATCGGCTTCATAGCGGATTAGTGTCGACTTAAAGCCGCATACTTCACATGCCTTGACCTTTGATGCCACATAAGTTTCACTTCCTCCATCATGCCCTACAAGAATGGCTGCCAAATGCGGGCGTTTCCCTCCTTTGGCAACAATGGTGGCTACTTCAGATGCTATCTCTTGTTTTATTTCTTCCGAAATCGCTTTTCCGTCAATCAAAGTCATAATGCCTTGGTTTAAATCATTATTTTATGGTTGGCAAAAATACGATTTTTCGTATATATTATTAGGATTATCCTAATGTTTATATTTTATTAACAAGAATAGGTGCGCTTTCGTCAATGTGCGGATGTCATCTTGTTTCCATTATATCGGCATAGGTTTTTTTCCTCCTCACTTTCGATTTCCATATAATACAGAACCGCGTGCGTTCCGGTATATCTTGTGTTACGGCTTTCAGCAGGTTCGTTTCTCGGTCGGCCTTGAATAAAGAACGTATCTTTGCATATTCTTTTCTTGCCTGCAGTACGGCACGATAATTAGCCACTTCCCCTTTCATAAGGAAAACACAGGCACTTATGTAATCCAATATTTTCCGTATGCACATAACCGAATTCAACTCGTGTGCGGGAAGGTTTTTGTAAAGCATCAGCAGGTTGTTACGGAAATTTAGGAATGTTTTATGGGGATTTTCTTTTTTTAGTGTGGCACCTCCTATGTGGTAGACTTCGCTTAAAGGCAGGCAAACCACCTGGTAGCCCCGGCTATGCAGACGCCAGCACAGGTCAATTTCTTCCATGTGGGCGAAAAAGCGTCCGTCCAGTCCTCCCACTTCCCGATACACGTCCAATCGTATTAGCAGGGCAGCTCCTGTAGCCCAAAAGATATGTGTCGCGGAATCGTATTGTCCACGGTCTTCTTCTATCACGTCGAAAATACGTCCCCTGCAGAAAGGATAACCGTAACGGTCGATGAACCCGCCGGCAGCCCCTGCATATTCAAAGGATGTCTTTTCACCCCAATTCAATATTTTAGGCTGGCAGGCTGCCACTTTAGGGTGGGCGTCCATGTATTCCACCATCGGGGTCAACCAGTTTTTCGACACTTCAACATCGTTGTTCAGCAATACCACGTATTCCGCATCCACTTGTTCCAATACTTTGTTGTATCCCTCTGCAAATCCATAGTTCCGGTCTGTGCGAATCAAGCGTACTGATGGGAATTCCTTTTCTACCACTTCACAAGAAAGGTCGGTAGAGGCATTGTCAGCCACACAGATTTCCACTCTTTCTCCTTGCGAATAAGCCAATACAGAAGGCAAAAACCGACGAAGCATGTCTGCGCCGTTCCAGTTTAAAATGACAATAGTAACTTTTGACTTGCTCATTCATATTTATTTTAGTATAAGTAAAATAGCAGGAAAGCGGTTTTACTGCTTCCGAAAAATTAAAAAATCGTCAAAATCACTCCAGCATTTGACTGATAATCCCGTTTAAGGCAGTACCTTCTTTGTTGAAATCGCCCAAACGCACGCGTACCATCCGGTTGTCGAGTGCATCGTCACGCTCCATTTCCACCCGGATGTAATTGGGGGTAAAGCCATGCATGGGACTGTCTGGTTTGGAATGTTCCATCAGGACTGTGGCTTCTTGACCGATGTGGCGGGCGTAGAAAGCACGTGTCTTTTCTTCCGACAAGGCGAGCAGATGTCGGCTTCGCACATGTTTCTCTTCCGGTGAAACCGTATAGTCTATCTTCAAAGCCTGCGTGCCTGGTCGTTCGGAATAGCTGAACACGTGTAGCTGGGTGATATCCAGTCCTTGGATAAAGTCGTAGGTCTGTTTGAAATAATCCGGTGTTTCGCCCCGTGTGCCCACAATCACATCGATTCCGATAAAGGCATCCGGCATGCACGACCGGATGACTTGCACTTTCGAAGCGAACAGGCTGGAATCGTATCTTCTACGCATCAGTTTCAATACCTCATCGCATCCCGATTGCAGTGGAATATGGAAATGGGGCATGAATCGTTTCGATTTGGAAACGAAGGTTATGATTTCATTGGTCAACAGGTCCGGCTCGATGGATGAGATGCGGTAGCGCCTGATTCCTTCCACTTCGTCAAGTGCTTGTATCAGGTCGTAGAAGGTTTCTCCTGTAGATTTTCCGAAATCACCGATATTCACACCGGTCAGCACAATTTCTTTTCCTCCTTCGGTGGCTACCTGTCTTGCCTGTTCCACCAAGTCGGAAATTCGTCCGTTACGGCTTCGTCCACGGGCAAAAGGTATGGTGCAGTATGAACAGAAATAGTCACATCCGTCTTGTACTTTCAGAAAGTAGCGTGTGCGGTCTCCGCGCGAGCAGGAAGGTGCGAAAGAGCGTATGTCTTTCATGGCCGAAGTAAACGTTTCTCCGTGTCCCTTTTTGTCCAAGTCGGTCAGGTAGTCCATCAGTTTGCCTTTTTGTTCGGCACCCAGTACCAAATCCACTCCTTCGATTTCTGCTATTTTCCCTGGTTTCAGTTGTGCATAACATCCTGTAACTACGACAAAGGCTTCGGGATGCTCCTTTACCAACCGGTGGATGGCTTGTCGGCATTTCTTGTCTGCCACTTCCGTGACCGTACAAGTATTGATGACACATATATCTGCTTTTTCACCTTTCTTTGCGGTACGCACCCCTGCTTCTTTCAATGTCCGGCCGATAGCGGATGTTTCCGCAAAGTTCAGTTTGCATCCTAATGTATAATAAACGGCTTTTTTGTCTTGAAAAATGGTGCTATCAGTCATAAATGTATGATAATTCATTGGAATCAGGTGGCAAAGGTAACACACATCCTCCAAATGCCCAAAAACGTGGCTCATCAATGTGTGAAAAAATTGCAAATAGAAGCGGAGTTTCCGAATTAATGGATATTTCCTGTTCGGTCAGGAGGATTGTATACGGGATTACGCTCCACACTTTCGGGTTTATGAATAATGCAATGGTTTGAAGACATACTGCGTTGGCAAGAACAGTATAACCTACAAGTGTCTCTTACATCAGTCAGGCTATTTTATAAATAAATATGTGTAAATAACTTAATATGTAAATATTTCCTATCCTTTTATCGGATTTTATTAAAAAAAACGAGTGTTTTGAGAACAACATATTAAAAAAGTCTATATCTTTGCATTGTTTTAAGAAGACAACATTAAGTATTACAGATTAAAAAAAGCAAAGAAAATGAAAAAATTAGTATTCTTATTCGTAGCATTCGCAGGAATTTCGTTTGCATCTTGCGGTAACCAAGCAGCTAACACTGAAAGTACTGAAGTTTCTGTTGAACCCGTAGTAGAAGAAGTTGTAGATTCAACAGCAGTTGATACTGTAGCAGTTGATACTGTAGCAGTTGCTGAATGATTTGATTTAGTCAATTAGAGAGAATTGAAAGTCTGTAAGCTCAGCCTACAGACTTTTTTTAGGCCTTGATGTGTGTTTTTAGGAAGGTTTTCAATCTTTGTCAAAAAGCTGTTTCAGTAAGGTCTTTTTCAACATTTTCGACATGGTTTCGTTTCCTTCCTTGGTATAGCGGATATCGGTAAAGATTTGCGCCAGTGTTTCCTTGTGGTTTATTTCTACAAAATGTTTGTTTTCGGGAAGTGATTCCTTGTAAGCATAAATGCGGTCGATGTCTTCAGTTGAATAGTCGTGGTATTTTTCCTCATGGATGATGCCTTCAAGTGGCAGGCGGTCGGTCTGTGGCGGGTATTCATCGGGATATCCTACGGTAATGGTTGCTATCGGAATAACCCGCTTGGGAAGATCCAATGCCTCTATAATCTGGTCGGGATTGTAGATGGTGGTGCCCAAGAAACAGGTGCCCAATCCGGCAGCCTCGGCTAGGGTGCAGAAATTCTGTGTGACCAAAAGTGCATCGATAGAAGCATTTATGAATGAGAGCAGGTTGTCGTATCCCGGTTCGGCCTTACGTTGGAAACACCATTTGCAGAAGCGGTTGAAGTCGGCACAAAAAGTGAGTAATACGGGGGCTTCCGCTACCATAGGCTGGTGGAAATGTGCAGGTTCCAGCTTTTCTTTCATCGCTGGATCACGGGTGATAATAACACTATACAGTTGCATGTTTCCCATGGTGGGGGCACGGAAAGCTTCTTCCAGCAATTCGTTCAGCAAGTCGGCAGGTATGTCTTGTTGCTTGTATTTGCGTATCGTACGTCTGTTTTTGATAAAGTCCATAATTCTTGTTTTTAGTTTATAACAAATTTAGATATAAATCGCGATATATATGTCGGTGTGATTAAGAAAAATCAAGACCATCCCTGTCTGTATGGCATGAAGGTTCCCGTGGGCGAACCACAACGGGTTTGATATCCTAAAAATGTACTAAGACAAGACTGCTCTCGATTTTTTTCTTATTCTTATGAAAAATAGACAATGGCTTCATTCTTTTTCCTGATATCCGTGTAGAGGACAGACAAGTCATTGCTTAGTCCTTGTACATCAATGGCCATATCACTTTGTCGGCAAGGACCTCCATCTCGGCCAATCCTTTCACGGTGACGACACGTTCCTTGTTCTTCACGTAGTTTATGCTGTCCCTGATCGTCCCTCCCAACAACAGCATTCCAATGGCAATAATTAATGGTTGCTTCAGATTTCCAACTTTTCATGGTTCTTTTTAATAACTCTATGTTAAGTTCATAACGAAAACCCTGTGTACAGGGTGTGACGGCAAAGATAGGCAATTAAATGAAGATGCCATGATGTTGGGTGTATTTTTTGTGTACGCCTGTATGAGGGAAGTGCTTGCTTGTAACTTCTTGCTTTTTCTTTTGGAGGATTGGAAAAACATCTATAGCTTTGTGACACTTTCCTTAAATTTTGGATTTGGAGTTATAATATTATTACGATGGACAAAAAGACATACAAGTACGATGAGGCGTATCAGGCCTCGTTGGCTTATTTCAAAGGAGACGAGCTTGCTGCCCGTGTGTGGGTGAACAAGTATGCGGTAAAAGATTCATTCGGCAATATTTACGAGAAGTCTCCGGAAGACATGCATTGGCGTATTGCCAATGAAGTGGCACGCATCGAGGCCAAGTATCCCAACAGTTTGAGTGCGCAGCAACTTTTCAACTTGTTCGATCATTTCAAGTACATTATTCCCCAGGGAAGCCCGATGACCGGCATCGGAAACGACTTCCAGATTGCCTCTTTGTCCAATTGTTTCGTAATCGGGTTGGACGGGGCTGCCGATTCGTATGGAGCCATTATCCGTATCGATGAAGAGCAGGTACAGCTCATGAAGCGGCGCGGGGGAGTAGGGCATGACCTTTCGCACATCCGCCCGAAAGGTTCTCCCGTGAAGAATTCGGCGTTGACTTCTACAGGACTGGTGCCTTTTATGGAGCGATATTCTAATTCTACCCGTGAGGTTGCCCAAGACGGACGTCGTGGTGCATTGATGATGAGTGTATCCATCAAACATCCCGATTCGGAAGCATTCATTGATGCCAAGATGACGGAAGGAAAGGTGACGGGAGCCAATGTCTCGGTAAAGTTGGACGATGAGTTCATGCAGGCGGCCATCGAGAACCGTCCCTATACGCAACAGTTCCCTATCGATGCGGACAATCCGTTGGTAAAGAAAGAAATTGATGCATCGGCGTTGTGGAAGAAAATTGTGCACAATGCATGGAAATCTGCCGAGCCGGGCGTATTGTTCTGGGATACTATCCTTCGTGAGTCAGTACCTGATTGTTATGCCGACTTGGGATTCCGTACTGTTTCCACCAACCCATGCGGCGAAATACCTTTGTGTCCCTATGATTCCTGCCGTCTGTTGGCAATCAACTTGTATTCGTATGTAGTGAACCCTTTTACTCCGGAAGCGTATTTCGACTTCGACTTGTTCAAAAAACACGTGGGGCTGGCACAGCGTATCATGGATGATATCATAGACCTGGAGCTGGAAAAGATTAAAAAAATCATGGAGAAGATTGATTCTGATCCGGAAAGCGAAGAGGTAAAGGGAGCGGAATGCCATTTGTGGGAGAAAATTTACCGTAAGTCGGGTATGGGACGCCGTACCGGGGTAGGAATTACCGCCGAAGGCGATATGCTGGCTGCCATGGGGTTGAGATATGGTACGGAAGAGGCTACCGAGTTTGCCGAACGTGTGCAAAAAACCATTGCGCTGGAGGCATACCGGTCTTCGGTCAATATGGCGAAGGAACGTGGGGCTTTCGAGATTTACGATACTGCGCGTGAGCAAGACAATCCGTTCATCAACCGTTTGCGTGAGGCTGATCCGGAATTGTATGAAGAAATGAAACGGTATGGACGGCGCAATATTGCCTGCCTGACCATTGCCCCTACAGGAACTACCAGTCTGATGACTCAGACCACATCGGGCATTGAGCCGGTGTTTATGCCTGTGTACAAACGTCGTCGCAAAGTGAATCCGAATGATGAGAACGTGCACATCGATTTTGTGGACGACACAGGAGATGCATTCGAGGAGTATCTGGTGTTCCATCACAAGTTCCAGGTTTGGATGGAGGTGAATGGTTATGATCCCAACAAGCACTATTCCCAGGGAGAAATCGATGAACTGGTATCCAAATCGCCTTATTACAAGGCAACTTCAAACGATGTAGACTGGTTGATGAAAGTCAGGATGCAGGGACGTGTCCAAAAGTGGGTGGACCATTCTATCAGTGTAACCATTAACTTACCGAACAGTGTGGAGGAGAATCTGGTAAACAACCTGTATGTGGAAGCCTGGCGGTCGGGATGCAAAGGGTGTACGGTGTATCGTGACGGGTCGCGTGCCGGCGTATTGCTTTCTACAAAGAAAAAGGATGGCAAGAAAGCGGAAGAAGAATGCCATTGCAAGCCGCCCCAGATAGTCGAGGTGCGTCCGCGCATTTTGGAGGCCGATGTGGTACGTTTCCAGAACAACAAGGACAAATGGGTGGCATTTGTAGGTATCCTCGATGGGCATCCGTACGAAATCTTCACCGGCTTGCAAGATGATGATGAGGGTATTGTGCTCCCGAAGTCGGTGACGCATGGGCGCATTATCAAGAATTATGACGAGCAGGGTAACAAACGTTATGACTTCCAGTTTGAAAACAAACGTGGCTATAAGATGACTGTGGAAGGGCTGTCTGAGCGTTTCAATAAAGAGTATTGGAACTATGCCAAGTTGATTTCCGGTGTATTGCGTTACCGTATGCCTATTGAACAGGTTATCAAACTGGTAAGTTCGCTTCAATTGGACAGCGAAAACATTAATACGTGGAAGAATGGTGTACAGCGGGCACTGAAAAAATATGTGGTTGACGGAACGGAAGCCAAAGGCATGAAATGTCCGAATTGTGGCAATGAGTCTTTGGTCTATCAGGAAGGATGCCTCATCTGCAAGACTTGTGGCATGTCACGTTGCGGATAAACTGAAGAAAGTGTACCCGAAGGCACAAACCTTGCGTTTTGTTCCTTCGGGTTTATAAAAAAAATGTCTTATGGAAGAAACAGTAGAGCAACATTTACTGGACCGTGTGAAAAGGAATCCGTATGTCAATTATTTAGAAATCGATTTCCGGGAAATAGGAGAGGGCCGTGTTGTGGCGTGTATGCCTTTGAAACCTGAGCAGCGGCAGTATAGCGGAGTTGTACATGGAGGCATCCTTGCCGCATTGGGCGATACGGTGGCTGGATTTGCGGCCTATACCTTGACTCCTGCAGACCGGGATGTCTTGACAGCCGAGTTGAACGTGTCTTATTTGCGTGCGGTATGGGGAAATGAGTTACAGGCTATCGGTACAGTCATCAAGCCTGGACGGAACCTCCAGTTTGCCGAATGTGAGATTTATTGCGATGGGAAGTTGGTTTGTAAGGTATCTGGAACATTTTGTATAGTGCATCCACAGATATGAAAGCAACAGGTATGTGTATTCATCTTGACGGGTTGAAGTTTTATGCCCGTCACGGTATGCTTCCGCAAGAAACGAAAGTCGGTGCGGAATTTAGTGTTGACTTGTGCCTTTTTACTGATTTTTCCCGCGCGGCTGAAGAAGATGTATTGGATGGTACGCTCAATTATGCAGAAGTATTTGAATGTGTGAAGTTTGAAATGGGGATATCTTCCAAGCTTTTGGAGCATGTTTCTTACCGCATTGCGCAACATCTGTTGCGCGATTTTCCTTCCTTGGATAAAGTCATTGTCCGGATTTACAAGCAGAATCCGCCTATGGGAGCCGACAGTTTGCGAATAGGGGTGGAGGCGGTGTATACCCGTTAGTTTGTCCCCACCAAGGACTCTTCTGGAAGTTTACCGGGATGCAGCGGATGTTGTATTTTCTTAATGCATGAACCGTTGCAATGTCCTCTTTTACAAAAAAGGACCGCTTCTCCCGAAGCAGTCCTTTTTAATATCCAATTTAAATTTGTTAGGGTTAGTGTAAGCAATTTTAAATGCTATGTCGCAAAGATACGACTTTTATTGATAGCTTGATAAAAGCTTTCCCAATTATTGTTGAAATCCGGCATGGAATGGAAAAGTAAATCGGCTCCTTCTTCCCATAAAACCGTATCGGGCAGTGGACCAGTATTGACTGCAATCGTGAAAATACCCGCTGCCACTCCCGCTTTTACACCGAGTGGAGCGTTTTCCACTACAATTGCTTCATTGGCATTTACGCCTGCCTTCCGGAGTCCAGCCAAGTAAGGTTCCGGGTTGGGTTTCCCGTGTTTTACATCGAAAGCTGTTACCATAAGCTCAGGTTTGAATATGTCGGGGAAATTCTTGTTTAGCCGTTCTAACAGAGATTTTTGTCCGGAACCGGTTACGATAACCGGTATCAAGCCTTCTTCCTTTATTTTTGATAACAGTTCGTAAGAACCCGGCATCCGCTCTGCTTTTGGGAAGGTGTTGAATATCTCAGTCTTTTCCTGGTAGATTTCCTCGATTTCCGCTTCTGTCGCTTCCGTGTTCCGCTGTCTGACACTTACGGTATTGATGGTATCTGCACCCGTACGTCCTTCGTGAAGATAGGCTTCTTCTATGCCAAAATGCATGTGATGGCGTTTCATGGCTTCATGCCAAGCTGCCGCATGGCTCTTCATGGAATCGAATAATACCCCGTCCATGTCGAACAAAACTGCTTTTAAGTCGAGCTTTCCGAAATGATTCCGGTGCAGATACTGTTTAACCGCTTCTTCTATCATAGACTTATTGGTTCAGGCGTGCCTGGATAGCTTTCGACTCCGCTTCATAGCCAGGTTTGTTCAGTAAGGCAAACATGTTTTTCTTGTATGCTTCCACACCCGGCTGGTTGAACGGATTCACTTCCAACAGGTAGCCGCTGATGCCACATGCTTTTTCGAAGAAATAAATCAGTTCGCCCAAGTAAAATTCATCTAATTTGGGTATGCTGATGCGGATGTTGGGGACTCCACCGTCTACATGTGCCAGTTGGGTACCCAGCTCAGCCATTTTGTTCACTTCATCAATGCGTTTGCCCGCCAGGAAGTTCAGCCCGTCTAAGTTTTCTTCATCTGTCGGCACGTACAATTCGTGGTTTGGG
The DNA here is from genome assembly GCA_964488405.1 of uncultured Phocaeicola sp. Lineage (GTDB taxonomy): Bacteria > Bacteroidota > Bacteroidia > Bacteroidales > Bacteroidaceae > Phocaeicola. The sequence goes on along the minus strand of CAZAUU010000033.1, from coordinate 14,794 downwards.
TTTTCTACGGATACTACAGTTTCATAGATGGTGCGTTCTCCTTCCTGTATCCATTGCCCCATTGAGTGTAGGTCGGTCGAAAAGTCTACCGAACTGGGATAGATACCTTTGCCTTCCTTGCCTTCCGATTCACCGAACAGTTGTTTCCACCATTCCATGAAGTAATGGAGTTTCGGTTGGTAGTTGACCAGGATTTCGATTTTCTTGCCGTTCCGGTAGAGTTCGTTACGTGTTGCCGCATAGAGTGCAGACGGATTTTCCGACAGGTTGCTGTTGGCACATATACTTTCCATTTCACGCGCTCCTTTTACCAATTGTTCGATGTCGAAACCTGCTACAGCAATAGGAAGCAGACCTACCGGAGTCAGTACAGAGAAACGTCCACCCACGTTGTCGGGGATGATGAATGATTTGTATCCTTCCTTGTCAGCAGTTGTGCGGGCGGCACCCTTCTTGGCGTCTGTTACAGCCACGATTACCTTGCGTGCCATTTCTTTGCCACGTTGTTTCTCACATTGTGCTTTAAGCAGGCGGAAAGCAAGGGCTGTCTCGGTGGTTGTACCTGATTTGGAGATATTGATAATACCGAACTTTTTGTCTTGCAGATAGGTGGTCAGTTCGTATAGGTAATCTTCGCCGATGTTATGGCCTGCGAAGAGGATAACCGGTTGTCCGGGAGTCTTCTCTTTCAGCCATTCGAAACTGTCCGACAAGGCTTCTATCACGGCACGTGCGCCCAAGTAGCTTCCTCCGATACCTGCCACTACCACTACTTCGCAATTTTCGCGTAGTGTCTGTGCCGTGGCTTTCAGCTCGTCCAGTTGTGCTTGGGTGATGGATGAAGGCAGGTGCAACCAGCCTAAAAAGTCATTTCCCAGTCCAGTACCTTTTTCCAATGTTTCCATACATGCCCTTACCTTCTGTTCGTAAGCGGCTAATTTGTCCTTGGAGATAAATTCCAAAGCTTTTCCGATGTTCAATTTGATATTTTCCATAATAATTTATGAGTTTATCTGAATGAATCTGTCAGTAATTTAATTTCTATCATTGGTGAGATACGTTCGTACAAGATGTTGTAGACGGCGTCCACTATCGGCATATTGACATGCAGATGCTTGTTCAGTTCCTTGATACACTTGGTTCCGTAATAGCCTTCGGCAATCATTTCCATTTCTATTTGTGCGCTCTTCACCGAATATCCTTTCCCGATCATAGTGCCGAATACCCGGTTCCGGCTAAAGTTGGAATACGAAGTTACCAGCAAGTCGCCTAAGTAAGCCGAATCGTTTGTACAACGGTCTACCGGATGCACCGTATCGAGGAAACGGTTCATTTCCTGTAAGGCGTTCGATACCAGTACGGCCTGGAAGTTATCCCCGTATTTCAATCCGCTGCAGATGCCGGCGGCTATGGCATACACGTTTTTCAATACCGAAGCGTATTCGATGCCGGCCACATCCGTATTGACTGAGGTTTTGATGTATTGTCCTCCAAGCTGGCGGGCGAATGTTTTGGCCTTCTCTATGTCCTTGCATCCTATGGTGAGGTAGGACAAGCGTTCCAATGCCACCTCTTCGGCATGGCAGGGTCCTGCTAACACGGCGATATTTTCTTCGGGCACATTGTACATCTTGTGGAAATAATCGGAAATAATCATGTTTTCGTCAGGTACGATTCCTTTGATTGCCGTTACGATAAACTTGTCCCTGATTTTTGTCTTCAGTCTTTTCAGGTGTGACTTCAGATAGGGGGACGGTGTCACGAAGATGAGCGTGTCCGACTCTCTGACTATCTTGTTTATATCCGAGGAAAAATTGATGCTTTTGATGTTGAAGCGTACACTTGTCAGATAGGCGGGATTGTGGCCGAGCCGTTTGAATTCTTCGATTCGGTCATCCCGCCTCATGTACCAGTTTATCATGCTGGCTTGCTCCAATACGATTTTGGCGATAGCTGTTGCCCAGCTTCCTCCACCCATGATTGCTATTTTCCCCGGTAATTTCATGCTTGTTTATTTATCCATGTTGCAACTTCGTCGACATTGGGGTTGTTCAATCCTAATTTGTATTTTTTGTTGATGCCGCATATGTCCATGTGCAGTTTCTGCGGCTTGGCCTCTTTCATGTCCGACACCAGGTTGTAGCCTGCTTTTTGAAGCACGGGTACCCATTCTTCAGGAACACCTTGTTCGATGAATTTGGCGGGGCTGTCTTTGGGGATGGTCTTCTCGGGGCGCATTTGGGGGAAGAACAACACTTCCTGTATTGCGCTTTGCCCGGTCAGCAGCATTGTCAGTCGGTCCATGCCCATACCCATGCCGGATGTTGGGGGCATGCCGTATTCCAGTGCCCGCACAAAATCCTTGTCGATAATCATGGCTTCATCATCTCCCTTTTCGCTCAGGCGCATCTGCTCTTCGAACCGTTCCAGCTGGTCTATCGGGTCATTCAGTTCCGAGTAGGCGTTGCAAAGCTCCTTGCCGTTCACCATCAGTTCGAAACGTTCTGTCAAATCCGGATTGCTGCGGTGGCGTTTTGTCAGCGGGGACATTTCGATGGGATAATCGGTGATGAAAGTCGGCTGGATATAAGTGCCTTCGCAAAATTCGCCGAAGATTTCATCGATAAGTTTGCCTTTGCCCATGGTATTGTCAATTTCCATGTTGAGTTCCCGGCACACTTTGCGGATCTGGTCTTCGTCCATGCCTGTCAGGTCGTAGCCTGTATGTTCTTTGATGGCGTCCAGCATGGTCACACGTTTGTAAGGGGCTTTGAAGTTGATGATGTTGTCACCCACTTTTACTTCGGTGGTTCCGTTCACGTCCATGCAGATTTTTTCCAGCATGTTTTCCGTGAATTTCATCATCCAGTTGTAGTCTTTGTAGGCAACGTATATTTCCATGCAGGTAAATTCCGGATTGTGCGTACGGTCCATACCTTCATTACGGAAATTCTTCCCGATTTCATACACGCCTTCGAATCCGCCCACAATGAGCCGCTTCAAGTAAAGTTCACTGGCAATCCGCATATACAAGGGAATGTCCAAGGCGTTGTGGTGGGTGATGAACGGGCGTGCGGCCGCTCCTCCGGCTATCGATTGCAAGATAGGTGTTTCTACTTCGATGTATCCTTTCGAGTTGAAATATTCGCGCATGGAATTATAGATTCTCGTGCGTTTCAGAAAGATTTCCTTCACCCCGTCGTTTACTGCAAGGTCCACATAACGCTGGCGGTAGCGCAGCTCGGGATCCTCAAATTTGTCATAGGCCACGCCGTCCTTGTATTTCACGATAGGAAGCGGGCGGATGGATTTTGAAAGGACGGACAGTTTCTCTGCATGGATGGAAATTTCTCCCGCCTGTGTGCGGAACACGAAACCTTCGATGCCGATAAAGTCGCCCAAGTCAAGCAGTCGCTTGAATATTACATTGTATAGGTCTTTGTCTTCATCGGGACAGATGCCATCTCGCGTGATATATACTTGAATACGGCCTTTAGAGTCTTGTAATTCAATGAAAGAGGCTTTCCCCATGATCCGGCGTGACATCATCCTGCCGGCAACCGAAACATGACGCGGTTCTGCGTCATCATCCTTGAATGTTGCCTTGATATCGGTCGAGAAAGCGTTGGTCACATATTCGGCGGCAGGGTATGGGTCGATGCCCATTTTCCTCATCTCATTCAGACTGTTTCGTCTGATTATTTCCTGTTCATTTAGTTCTAATATGTTCATTTATCAATGATGATTTTGGTACAAAAATAACAAACATTTTGCAAACCACCATTAAATGCCTTACTTTTTATTACCTTTGGCAAGTGTTCGGACGGTAAGCTTGACAGGCGGATGTTAAGGCGGGTATTCTGCGGGGAAACCTTGACGGATTCTTATTGGGGAATGGTTTAAATTTTATAGAATATGAATGTGGTGATATTGCAGACCGATATTCGTTGGGTGGATGTAGAGGCGAATGTGCTGAGGCAGAAAACTTATCAGGCAAAATGAAGGAGCCTACTTGTATGTGCTCCCGGAGATGTTTTCCACTGGATTTTGCATGGATCCGGGTGGGGATGGCGGAGCCTGATGGAGGTGAAACGCTTGCCTAGATAAGCGTATGGCGGGGATGTGCCGGTGTGCCATAGCCGGAAGCGTATCCGTTTCCGATTCAGGAAAGTTTTACAACCGGTTTTATTTTGTGTATCCGGATGGAAAGGTGGTTGCGTCTGACAAGCGGCACTTGTTTGTTTACGGAGGGGAGTCGTATGCGTATACGCCCGGGAAAGAACGGGTAGTAGTGACCTGTTGCGGTTTCCGTTTTCTTCTTGTTGGTGTGTTATGATTTGCGTTTCCCCGTCTGGTCCCGTTGCCGGAAAGATTACGATGTCATCTTGGCAAATAGGCCTGCATCCCGGCGGGCGGTATGGGACGTGCTATTGCGTGCCAGGGCGTTGGAGAACTAGTGCTATGTCATCGGGGTCAACCGGGTAGGAGCCGACTCGGCATGCTGGTATGACGGAGGAATCATCGTGTTGGATCCTTATGGCAAACCATTGGCTGTGTGTGAGGATTGGGGAAACTTCCATTGCTTCCGCTTGTCTGGACAAGGAGGTGTTGGAACATTTCCGCCAGCATTTTCCTGTACTGGAGGATGCGGACGGATACGTCATCACGCGATAAAATATGTTTCAAAATGACAAGGCGGAATGGGTAGAGTCCGCATTCCGCCTTGTCTGGATCTTCACTTATTAGAACAGGCTTCCCGACACCGTGAGACCTGCCATGACAATGGCCACCATGCTCATCAGCTTGATAAGGATGTTCAGGCTGGGGCCTGATGTATCCTTAAAGGGGTCGCCTACCGTGTCGCCCACTACCGTGGCACGGTGTACTTCACTGCCTTTTCCTCCGAAATTGCCTTCTTCCACGTATTTTTTTGCATTATCCCATGCACCTCCGGCATTCGCCATGAATATGGCAAGTATGAATCCCGATGCCAGTCCGCCTATCAACAACCCGATGACTCCCGGTACGCCGAAAATCAGTCCGGTGACAATGGGGGCTATGATGGCAAGCAATGAAGGGAATACCATTTCGCGTTGGGCCCCTTGGGTGGAAATTTGCACGCACCGTTCGTAATCCGGTTCGGCTTTGCCTTCCAATATGCCTTTGATTTCGCGGAATTGGCGGCGCACTTCTTCTACCATGCTCGAAGCGGCACGTCCCACTGCATTCATGGTCAGTCCACAGAACAGGAACGCCATCATGCTTCCGATAAAGATTCCCGAAAGCACTTTCGGATTCATCAGTGTCACATCATAATATAACATGAAGTCGTTGAATCCCGCTTCTTCTATCGCTACCCGGATTCCTCCCGGTAATTCTAGTATGGCAGTGCCGATACGCTCCATCCCAATACGGATTTCTTCAATGTACGAGGCCAGAAGCGCCAGTCCGGTCAGGGCGGCGGAACCGATGGCGAATCCTTTGCCTGTGGCAGCGGTAGTATTTCCCAATGAGTCGAGTGCATCGGTGCGTCGACGGACTTCAACACCCAGCTTGCTCATCTCGGCGTTGCCTCCGGCGTTGTCGGCTATCGGTCCATAGGCATCGGTGGCAAGTGTGATGCCCAGTGTGGAAAGCATGCCCACAGAGGCGATGCTGACGCCATACAGTCCCATGGCGATGTTGCTGAAATCAAATCCTGCGGCTATCCAATATGCCAGAATGACGCCGACCACTACGGCGATGACTGGGATTGCGGTCGAAATCATGCCCAGCCCGATACCGGAAATGATAACCGTGGCGGGACCTGTTTTCCCGCTTTCCGAAAGTTTTTGTGTCGGGTGGTATGATTGTGAGGTATAATATTCGGTGGAGCGCCCGATGACAACCCCTACCAGCAGTCCGATGACGACTGACAGCGAAATGTTGACCCAATTGTCCATGCCAAGCAGCCAGAGAATGGTGAAAGTGCCTATTATAATAAGAAAAGAACTCAGGTTGGTTCCTGTTGCCAAAGCCCTGAGCAGGTCTTTCATGCTGGCGTTGTCACGTGTGCGGACGGCAAAAATACCGATGATGGACAATACAATGCCTATCGCAGCTATCAGCATGGGGGCGATGACTGCCTTGAACTGCATTTCTACATTTCCGCTATTGAGAAAGGCTGCCGCACCCAGTGCCGCCGTGGCCAGTATCGAGCCGCAGTAGGATTCGTACAAGTCGGCTCCCATGCCTGCCACGTCACCTACGTTGTCGCCCACATTGTCGGCTATCGTTGCAGGATTGCGTGGGTCGTCTTCAGGGATGCCTGCCTCTACTTTACCTACCAGGTCGGCTCCCACGTCGGCTGCTTTCGTATAAATACCACCTCCTACGCGTGCGAAGAGCGCCTGTGTGGAAGCTCCCATACCGAAGGTCAGCATGGTGGTGGTGATAATACATAATTTGGAGGTGGGTTTCATGGCATCGTCAGGTATGAAGTATTCCAGCAGCAGGTACCAGAATGAAATGTCGAACAGGCCTAATCCTACGACCACCAAGCCCATGACAGCCCCGCTGCGGAAAGCGATTGTCAGTCCCTTGTCCAGCGAATAGCGTGTGGCATTGGCGGTACGTGCAGATGCGTACGTGGCGGTTTTCATGCCCAGATAGCCTGAGAGCCCGGAAAAGAAACCGCCTGTGAGGAATGCGATGGGCACCCAGTGGTTTTGCAGGTTGAACCCGTATGCCATAATGGCAAATATGATTGCCAGTCCGATAAAGACCAACGCCACTACCTTGTACTGTTGCTTGAGGTACGACATGGCACCCACCCTTACGTGTTCGGCTATTTTTTTCATGTCTGCGGTACCTTCGCTTTCGCGTTTCATCTGTTTGTAGAAGAATGCTGCCAGAGCCAATGCCAGAAGCGATGCTGCCGGAGCAATCCAAAAGAGATTGTGTTCCATTAGTGTTGAGATTTTTGAGTTATTATTTTGTCGTTTTGGCCGGCCGGGCAGGAGGAAACCGGTACGGGTTGACCGGATTCTCCTTCCATTGCCTGATAATTTTCCAAAGATAGTGAAAAAAATATTCTTTCGACTCTTCTGATTTATGTATTTTCTTGCCGTTCTTTCTTTTTGTTTTCTGAAATGAGCAATAACTTGTCTCCTACGTGAAGTTCTATTTGGCCGTTGGGGATGATGAACTCGTTCCCACGTTTCACCAGTATCACCAGTGTACCCTTCGGCAGGTTCATCTCGGCAAGGCGGTTGCCTCCCGCCAGCATCTCGGAGGTCAGGGTAAGGTCGTTCAGCTGGCTGTCTATTTCCTCTGGCAGCTCCACGCCGAATTCGTTCCCTTCTTTCGTCTGGGGGGTGTCTAATTTCAGCCAACGTGCCATACGCGAAATGCTCATGCCCTGGATCATGAGCGACAGGAGGGTGATGAAGAATACGATGTTGAACAACTGGTTCGAACCGGGTACTTCGGCGATGACGGGGTAGGTGGCAAAGATGATGGGCACGGCTCCGCGCAGTCCTACCCACGATGCGAAGAGGCGGGCACGGTTTGTAATATGCCTGAACGGGAACAGGCAGGCGAATACGCTGACCGGACGTGCCACAATAATCATGAACACGCCGATGAGCAGTCCCACACCCGCTATCTCTATCAGCTCGTGCGGGTTGACCAGCAGTCCTAAGATGAGGAACATGACGATTTGTACCAGCCATGTCAGGCCGTCCATGAATGTGAGCGTTTCTTTCCGCGAAACAATTTTGGCATTACCTACGATGACGCCCGCGATGTAGACGGCCAAATACCCGTTCCCTTTCAGCAGGTCGGTGGCAGTGAAAGTGATGAAAACGATGCTCAGCAACAGGATGGGATAAAGTGACGGGTTGGGCAGGTTGATTTTATTTACTAACCATACGGCGAATTTGCCCGCCGCAAATCCGATAACACCTCCGAAAAGGAATTGCACGATGAGGTCGCGTACCACAATGCCCATGTTGACGTCCGTTCCGCTTCCGATAACCTGTATTAGTACGATGGTGAGCATATAGGCCATCGGGTCGTTGCTTCCGCTTTCCAGTTCCAGCAGGGGCCGCAGGTTCTCTTTTAGGTTCATGCGTTGCGATCGGAGCAGGTTGAATACCGATGCCGAGTCGGTGGACGACATGGTTGCAGCAAGCAGCATGGCTGCAAGCAGGGTGACATGGATGTCTGCCCGCGTGTGTTGGGAAAGGAAATAAATGAAGAGTCCCGTAAGTACCGTGGTGAGCAGCACACCTATTGTAGAGAGCAGTACGCCCTGTGCCAGCACTGGACGGATTTCGCGGAAACTGGTGTCCATCCCTCCGGTGAAAAGGATGATGCTTAGGGCAATGATGCCCATGAATTGTGTGTCGTCCGCACTATTGAACTCGATGCCCAACCCGTCGCTTCCGAAAAACATGCCCACCAAAAGGAAAAGCAACAGGGTCGGGATGCCGAAACGGTAGCCGGTCTTGCTGATGAGGATGCTCACGAATATCAGGATTGAACCCGTCAAGAGAAAGTTTTCTAACATCATACAGATAATTTTGGGATTAATGCTTGTGCAAATATACGGAAAATAGGGAAAACCCTATGCCGAAATAGGGGATTTCTATTTGAAGGATTGGTTTATATCGCTACCTTTGTAATGCTGGAAAGAGGCTTTAAAAGAAACGTGAAACAAAAAACATGAACATGAAAACAAAAGTATGCGCTTCGCTGCTGGTAGCCTGCTTGCCGTGGCTGGCTATGGCACAGAATGACGACCTTTACTTTGTCCCTACGGAAACAGGGACACAAGCGGTCACGAAGCAAACGACAGAAACATCCACGGCGTACAGTTTTTCGCCGGCTTCGACGGTAGTGGTGAAGGATGTGGACGGGAATGTACGCGACATTGATGAATACAATCGCCGGTATACATCGAGGGACAATACGTTTTCCGTCCAGAACGATACCTTATATATCGCGGAAAAACCTTACGGAGAGCGGGGAGAATGGATAAACGGATTTGATGGATCACAGGCGGATTACGAATACGCCATGCGCATCATCCGTTTCCGTAGTCCGGCGTATGCCATCCCTGTCAGCAGCCCGTTTTATTGGGACGTGGTTTATTCACTCCCTTCATGGGACTGGAACATATACGAAGACGGGATATATGCCTACGTGTTTCCCACATACACTAATCCTTGGTGGTGGGACTGGTGGTGGTATTGGGGCATAAGCGGCCCGCGCTGGTATTGGGGATGGTACTCTCCCTGGTATTATGGAAGTTGGTATTGGTCCGGCTATTGGGGACCGTGGCATCATCACCACTATGCGTGGGGAGGCGCAGGGTGGCGTCATCGGGGATATGCCGATTTCCGGCCGACACGATACCAGGCATCCATTGGTTCGTTCACACGGGGTTCGGAACGCCATGCGGCAAGTACGTCACGGCTCCAGCAGGGGAATGTTGTCCGGTCGCGGGGAGAAAGTGCAACCCGCCGTGCGTCCATCGGACGTGTAGTGCAAGGATCTGCCGGTACACGGGGTGAAAGTCAGTCGGTTCGTCCGGGCAGGACTGCCGTACGGGGCACATCAACAGGAACCGTACGTTCTGGTTCACGCTCGCAAGGAATTTATACCCGTCCCAGCATCGGGACAGACCGTACAGGTTCGTCTTACAACCGTCCGAGCAGTACGCGCAGCAGCAATGTGGTGGGTTATGGCAATAGTAACAATAACCGTAGTTCGTACAGCAATTCCTACCAGCGCAGCAATACGTACAACCGCAGTTCGGGCTCAAGCAGTTACACCCGCAGCAGCGGATCGGGAGTGAGCCGCAGTTCTGGAGGAGGTGGGACAACCCGTTCTTCCGGTGGCGGAGGCAGGAGTAGGTAAAAAAGGTGACGGCTTCACTTATGTTAAACAAATAGAAGTAATGAAAACAAAGATACTTTTTTTCGGAATGGCGGCAACGATTGCTTCGGTAGCCGTTGCCCAAACACAATATGACGCCATCCGTTTCGGGTCCGGCGAGTTGAACGGTACGGCACGGTTTGTCGGCATGGGCGGTGCGATGAGTGCGTTGGGGGCAGACATCTCGGTGATGGGGACGAACCCGGCGGGAATAGGTCTGTTCAGAAGCAATGATGTGTCGGTTTCGTTCGGCTTTAACAAGAACAATACAGAAAGTACCTTAAATGGGACAATGATGAAAGATGACCGTACACGCGCGTCTTTCGACCAGGCCGGTTTCGTATACAGCTTGAAGGTGGGGAACAAGACCGACTTGCGTTACCTGAACCTCGGATTCAATTACCATAAATTGGCGAACTTCAACCGCCAGTTCTCATCGGGTGGCAGCCTGAACGGGGCTTCCATGAGCTGGGAAATGCAGGACATGGTTCTGGGAACGGGCACAATCACAACACAAGACGCCTACGATGGCTTGCTGGATGCTTCCAATCCTTACCGTTCGGGCAATTACCTTTATGTACCTTTCTTAGGCATGATGGGCGTGCGTACGGGTTTGGTGGATGATGTGTCCGGAACCGATTCGGACGGTTCGGAGGTTTTTGGCATGGCGGGCTGGAATGGCAATGAAGGCTATTATTACAGCCGTGAAGAGGGAGGTATCAATGTATACGACTTCAATGTATCTTTCAATGTAAGGGATCGTGTCTATTTTGGGGTGACGATAGGTGTGTACGACATCAATTACCACCGCTATTCCTCGTATAGAGAAAGCATCCTCGATGACAACGGATCTGACAACGGTTCATTTACGCTGACCAACTGGTTTAATACCGAGGGAACAGGTATCGATTTGAAATTCGGTACCATCATCCGCCCGTTCGAATATTCACCCTTCCGCATAGGATTGGCGGTGCATACGCCGGTATGGTATTCGCTTTCAGATACCTATACGGCAACTTTGGGGACAAGTGTACTTGCCATGCCTGAGGATTACAGTGAGAATTTGGGGAGTTATTTCCCATCGGGTGCGTATGGCTGGAACTATTTGTTGCACACGCCCTGGAAAGTCAATGTAAGCATGGGCACAACGGTAGGAAACGTACTTGCCGTGGATGCCGAATATGAATATGCCAATTATAGTTCGTCAAAGTATAAAGACCTGGACGGATACGAACTGGCTTCCTCAAACGAAGCAATCGACAAGTACCTGAAAAGCATGCATACGCTACGCGTTGGGATGGAGGCAAAGATTACGCCCCGATTCAGTTTCCGTGCAGGATATAATTATGTCACATCGCCCATCAAGGACAACTCTGCACGCTACGTGCCGAACCTTTCTACCAATCTGGGTGACCAGATTGTGTATGATGTAACCCGTACCGATCCGGAATATCATAACCTGAAAGCACGCAATACCGTCACGTTGGGATTGGGTTATCGTGGAAATTTATTCTATTGCGATGTCGCCTACAAGTACGATTTCTACAAGTCGGACTTCTACCTGTTCGATGATTATCTGTTCTCTGATGACGGCAATTATATTACAGGGCGTAATTCTGCCGCCGAAGTCAGCCATGACCGTCATCAGTTAGTATGTACGTTAGGCATTCGTTTCTGATTCCGCACGTCAATTTTATACCCTGAAAAGGGGAATCCAAAAAAGCCGGCCGGTTCATTATGATCCGACCGGCTTTTTTTGGGTGGTTCTGCATACTTACCGTCCGTACAGTTTACTTATCAGGTCGCCCCGTCCTATCCGTCTGAGTTCATCGACAATCCGGCGGCGTTCTTCGGGCTTGTACCAGAAAAAGAACATGCGTTGTGTCAGTTTTTCGTGCTTGGTCTTTGCCGAAAATACGGGCTTCAGCGTATATGGGTGTATGCCGGTGTACCATGTTTCCGTTGCTACCGTCATAGGGGTGGGAGTAAAATCCTGCACCTGTTCCAAATGGAAATCCAAATGCTTGGTTATCACTGCCAACTCTGCCATATCCTCTTCCGTGCATCCGGGATGGCTGCTGATGAAATAAGGGATGAGTTGCTGATGCAGGCCGTACTCCCTGTTCAGGCGGTCGAAGATGTGTTTGAATTCATGGAACTGTTCGAAAGGAGGTTTGCGCATCATGTCCAGGACGTGTGCGCTGGTGTGTTCGGGGGCTACTTTCAGACGTCCGCTCACATGGCGGACAACCAGTTCGCGGATGTATTCCTCCGTACCCCGGTCCGTATTCGGATCTTTGCTCTTATGCAGGAGAAGATCATACCGCACGCCGCTCCCGATGAAACTTTTCCTGATGCCCGGCAAGGCATCCACGCTCCGGTAGATGTCCAGCAACGGGCGGTGGTCTGTATTTAGGTTTGGGCATACCTTCGGATGGATACACGAAGGCCGCTTGCACTTTCGGCAGAGGTGTCCGTCTTTTCCATGCATGGCATACATGTTGGCTGACGGACCTCCCAAGTCACTCAGATAGCCCTTGAATCCGGGCATTTCCATGATTGCCCTCACTTCCTTGAGAATGCTCTCCTTGCTACGGCTCACAATGAATTTGCCCTGATGCGCCGAGATGGTGCAGAAAGCACATCCGCCGAAACATCCCCGGTGGATGGTCACTGAAAACTTGATCATGTCGTATGCCAGGATGCGTTTGCCCTTGTATTTGGGATGGGGCAGGCGTGTATAGGGCAAGTCGAACGACCTGTCCAACTCGCCTTGTACCATAGGGGGGTAAGGCGGATTGACCACTACCACCACATTCCCCGTTTCCTGGTACAGGCGTTGTGCTTCGTATTTGTTCGACTCCTCTTCTATATAGCGGAAGTTGCATGCCTGTTTCCGTTTGTCGGCAAGGCATTCTTCGTGCGCGAAAAGACGCAGGTCACCTTCGCGGGGTATGAAATCCTGCCTCGGACAGGTGTGTACCGTCTGGGGAATGTCGGTGGGAAGCCCGCCCCCTTCCTCCATGCGCCGGCAAAGTTCGGCAACGGGTTTCTCGCCCATGCCGTATATCAGCAGGTCGGCTCCCGAATCAACCAGGATGGACGGCATCACCTTGTCCTGCCAATAATCGTAGTGCGTCAGGCGGCGGAGGGATGCTTCGATGCCTCCCAACACCACCGGCACGTCGGGGAACAGTTCTTTCAAGATGCGTGTATAGACGATGCTGGGATACTCCGGGCGCATGTCGTGGCGCCCGTCAGGCGTGTAGGCATCCTCGCTCCGGAGCCTTTTGTTGGCGGTGTATTTGTTCACCATGCTGTCCATGCTTCCCGCCGAAACGCCGAAAAACAGTCGCGGACGCCCTAACTTCTTGAAGTCGCGCAAGTCGTCGCGCCAATTTGGCTGGGGCACGATTGCCACCTTCAGCCCTTCCGCTTCCAGGATGCGGCCAATGACAGCTGCCCCGAATGAAGGATGGTCTACATAGGCATCTCCGCTGAACAAGATAACATCTGCCTGCACCCACCCGCGCAAGTCCATTTCCTTCTTGGTGGTGGGAAGCCAGTCGGTCAGTCTGTATTCTTTCAAAATCACATGGTTTTTACGGATGATGGCTTTTCCGCACGCTGGTGGACAGGTGCGTTTGGCCTGCAATAAAAGGTTCAGTTCAACGGTTCGTTTGGCAATCCGGGACCTGGTTCTTCTTCTTTCTCACGCTTCCAGTTGACGTAGAGCTGGATAAGCTGGTACAAGCCGAAGGCTTTCATGTTGTTGTGGTAGATTACATCGATGCAGAGGTCAAACAGGTCTTTGCTGTTTCCTTCCATTGAAGCGATAAGCGAACGTACGTTCAGCTTGAGCTTGTCCAGCACCGATTCGTCCACGATGCCATTGCTGTCTATCAGGTGTTGGAACAGGGCATACTTTTCAATCGTCTGCAAATGTTGTTCCGAGATTTCCATTGTCCGTGTGCCGGAGGCGTTCATCGGTATTGTAAACATACTTTTCGTTTTTAGGAATTAATAGCGATACAAACTTACTCCAAAATTTTGAAGTTACATCATTTGGTTTTCGATTTCTGTGAAAAACATATGGAAAAAGCTCATTCAGGCTACTTACACGCCTCCTTCGTAAGAGGCATCGGAATATTGAGTATCTGCTTCATTGGCATCCGGATGTCACATTTAGGGAGGATGGGTGCAGGGCGAGGACAGGCTTTGCCCGCAAAATCTGTCTGTCCCGGATATTGTATTGCAGGTCGCTTTTTTACTAAATTTGTTCCCCGAAAATCGGATGGTGATAATGATTTTATACATGATGATTCTAAAAGCAATGATTAACAGGGTATTTGGAGTTGTGACCGTGCTTGTTCAACTATGTGTTCCCATAAACCTTTTCGCACAGGACAGCATCCAAACAACCATTGTGGATGAGAGCGGGGTAGCTGTAGACGGTGCAAAGGTGGAGATGTTGGATGCTGATTCGGTTTGCGTCATGGTTTTAAATACTGATGCCGGGGGCAACGTCTCAATCAATGCAGGGCCGGATGTCCATGCACTAAGGATAAGCAAGATGGGATATGCTCCCAAGATAGTATCCAGACCTTTTCCCCGGAAAATAGTTTTGGTTGAGAGCCCCTACGCCCTGCAAGAGGTGGTGGTCAGGGGGAAGGCTTCGATGGTGAAACAAACCGAAACGGGGTTTATCTATAAGTTGGGCAACAACCCCTATGCGAAACAGTTGAACCTGCTTGAGGCTTTGCGTTTCGTGCCCTTGCTCGATGTCACAAACTCCGGGGAACTGACTGTTGTCGGCCGGCAGGAATACAGGATATACCTGAACGGCAGGCCGTTTGACATGGCAGAAGCAAAC
>CAZAUU010000032.1:0-25929 GCA_964488405.1 uncultured Phocaeicola sp. | reverse complement strand
TAACAAACCAATCGGGAGATTCAAATACGCACTAATTTAATTCCGCCAACGGGTAAGAGAAGAGCCATCCCCCAGGAATTCCTTCCCCTACAATCGGGCGTGGGCAACACGCCAATGCTGTATTGGGAGCGTTAGGAAATGATCCAAATCTGCCACCATTCCAAATGTACACCGAAGTGATACAGAATTCTGTCATCGACCTGATGATGAAAGACCGTATCCGCTTTGTGGCAGGAAGTTCGCTCACTCTCTCGGATGACCGCTTGGACATGCTCTATACCCACATCAAAGAGTTGAAAGACCGCATTCTGTTGCGTCCCCAGGAAATAACGACCCCCCCCGAAGTCATTCGCCGGTTAGGCATCATTGCGGTCAACACCGCACTTGAAGCAGATATTTTCGGCAATGTAAACAGCACCCATGTATCCGGAACACGGATGATGAACGGCATCGGAGGTTCGGCCGACTTTGCACGCAATGCATACCTTTCCATCTTTACCACGCCCTCCACAGCAAAAGATGGACTTATCTCATCCATCGTTCCGCAAGTGTCGCACGTAGACAGTACCAAACATGATGTGCGTGTCTTGGTCACCGAACAGGGTGTAGCAGACTTGCGTGGCAAATCGCCATCCGAGCGTGCCCGTTGCATCATCGACAATTGTGCCCACCCCGACTACAAGGAGTTACTATGGGACTATCTGAAGTTTTCAGAAGGCAAGTGCCATACCCCCATGTCACTCCGAAACGCTTTTCGCATGCACCTTGCTCTTACCGAAACGGGAGACATGCGCAACACGCAGTACGAGTAAAAGAAATTCAGAGACGACGGGCGGTACAGAAAGAACTGAAAATACCGCCCATCGCTACATTTGAAAAGTCAATCCATGTGGAACACTTCTTTCAGGGGTATGGACACAGGCGAATTGTCAGGATTCACTTCCATGATGTCTGCCATATAGTCCCACCATTTCTGTACAATTTCCTGCGTACCCAGATCTTGCGACCCCGTTTCGCCTTCGGTCTTCTGGAAAGCAAAAAGGATATTGGTTTCCTTATCCCAATAGATGGAATAATCGAATACTCCGTTTTTCGACAATAACGCTTTCATTTCAGGCCAGATAGCGGCATGACGCTTGGCATACTCTTCTTCACAACCTGGCTTCAGATACATCTTGAATGCTTCTCTTTTCATGATAATATATTATTTTAACGAGTGTTTCTCACATCAATTCAATGTCCAGTCAAATAATCAGCCAAGGGACAACCGGTCATTTTCAATCCTTCGGCAATATTGCCAGCATTCAAACGGGCACCTTCCAATGAAGTATGGGTATGGTCGCCACAAAAATAAGGCATGACCTTGGATAACCCTTCGTTGTAACCAATCTCCTGCAACTTGTCGCCTGTCAGTTTATTCAAGTCGATATAATAGGCTCCAGCACGTTCAGCGGCTTCCTTTGTCCATTTTCCGAAAGATTCTGCATTGCTTTCTATCTTACCGTCATCCCATTTATTTCGCGGGGTATGACTCAGTACGATGGGGATAGCCCCTTTCTCCTTCACGTCCATAATGAACTTGCGGATATACCATCCGAAAGTATACACCACATTATAGCGTTGCGTGGCTTCCATCAAGAATACTTTGCTTTCATCACCCGAACCGGATAATTCGGCACGTGCCTTTCCGGTATTGATGGGACCGGCATCGTTGTGCCCGAACTGGATCAGCACAAAATCACCGGGCTGCAAGGCATTATAGACTTTGTCCCAACGACCTTCCTCCAAATAGGTACGTGCGCTGCGTCCGGCCATGGCACAGTTTTCTACCGAAATGCGATCAAGGTCGAACCACTCGGCAATGACACTGCCCCATCCCCACGGACCATTCTCGTCCTCATCCTGGTTGTGTACCGTACTGTCACCCACCGTAAACAATACCGGACACCCCGGTTTGCGACTGGATCCCGTTACACTGTCCTTCACTTCCGGCTTCAGGTAATCCGCCAACTTCAATCCCTTGCTGGCACGGATTCCCTCGACCGCCGATTCGGCATTCACCCGCGCACCGAATGTGCTGGTATGGATGCGATCCAAATAAAACATGTATTTCACCTTTTCCTTGCCGAATTTCTCGAACTTGCGTGCGGTAATCTCGTTCAAGTCGATAAAAGGCACATGCTCTTTTTTCGCCACCTGTTTTGCCCACAGTCCGAAAGTGTCGCCTACACGTGTAATAATGGTGCTGTCGGTATCTTCCCATGCATTGCGCGGAGTAAGTGAGAACAGCACGGGATACGCCCCTTTCGCCTTCGTCTCACGGATAAAACGACGCATATATTCCCCATACGTATAGACTGTCTCCTTTTCACCAGTTTCCTGGATGGTTACGTCCAACGAATCCTTGCCGATACCAGGGATGGACGCACGGGCACGCCCACTGTCATACGGACCATTGTCGTTATGTCCCAACTCGATGATGACCCAATCTCCTTTGCGCACTCCCTTGAGCACATCTTTCCACAACCTGTTATAAAAAGTACGACTGCTTGTACCCCCTAAGGCATGGTTCTCTACCGTAATCCGGTCTTCATCGAAATACTCGTGAGCAAAATACCCCCATCCCCATTGTCCGTTGTTACCATTGCCCAATGTACCGGTACGCATGGTAGAATTTCCTACGAGGAACAACACCGGGTTGTCTCCCTTCCGGCTTGATCCAGGCACCGGACGGGCTGTGTTTGCCTTGTTCAGACTGTCAAGTGTCAGATCGGTCACCTGGTTCACATCTTTCATCGGGGCCTCCACCTGCTGTGCCCGCAGAGAAATCCCCCCCCACAAGGCACAGCTTATCAAACCCCATTTCAATAAATTTCCCATAATTTGTTTTTGTTTCCGAAGTTAGCCGGAATTTTCCGTCTATTCCATAGACAAACGTACAAAAACATGCGATATTGTATCATTCCTGCCGGTTGAGAAATACATCGTATGCTACGCCGTCCTCATGCAACCCCTCCACATGACTGATACGATTTACAAACAAGCGTACAGTATCCACTTTCACTTGTTCGACAAATACGTCACGCACAGGTTCTTCTTCCTCGCCTTTCAGCTCGTAGATAGCATCGGCCGATTTGCAATGCACATTCTTTATATGTATATTCCGGATACGCGTAAGTTTCCTCTCGTATGTGGGCACCAAATCTTTCCATTGGTAGAGCACATCGGTATCGATTTCAAAGACACGCAACATATCGCCTGCTTCGATGTTTTCCAAATAGATATTCTCAATAAATCCCCCGCGACGGTGGTTGGTCTTGAGGTAAAAGAGACGAAGCACTTTTTCGGGCACCGAACAGTCGTGCATGTAAATGTTTCGCACTCCTCCCGACATTTCACTTCCAATACCAAGCAACACATGTCCCCTGCGGATGGCACAATGGCGTATCACGATATTCTCGCACGGCGTATGCAGCCGCCACGCATCCTGATTGCGTCCCGACTTGATTACCACGGCATCATCTCCCTGGTCGAACGTGCAATGCTCTACCAAGAAATTGCGGCTCATTTCGAAGTCAATGCCGTCATTGTTGTGCCCATGTGCCTGCACATCGAGATTGCGCACCACACCGCTGTTGCACATATACAGATGAATTGTCCAAAACGGACTTTGCCGGATTTTAAATCCGTCCAGCAAGACATGGTCACACCGGTTGAAATGGATCAAGTGTGGACGCAAATGGTTATCTCCTTGCGCCATCTGGCGGTATTCCACCGGCACATCCGTAGAACCCATGGAATATAGCTGAGCCAGTGCGTGCAGGTGGGCTGCGGGTCGTTCGAACCAGACCCTCCACGTATCCATCTTCGGGGCGAGCGTTCCAGTTCCGGTAATGGCAATGTTCTCGCAACCGAAAGCATAAAGTAACGGGGAATAATTGTAACACTCCAACCCTTCCCACGAAGTCATCACGGCCGGAAGATAATCATCCGGATTATCACTGAATACCAACACGGCATCATCTTCCAGATGCAGATTTACATTACTTTTAAGATGGACGGGACCTGTCAGCCATTCGCCTGCAGGCACCACCACGCGCCCTCCTCCTGCACGGCTGCATGCATCAATTGCCTTTGCTATGGCTTCAGTGTTCATCTTCATGCCACCTGCCACGGCACCATACTTGGTAATCAGAAAATCCTTATCCGGAAACGAGCACAGAGTGACCGAATCCATCGGGAAAGGAGCATCCACCTGCACACGTTCGTAAGTTCGGCCTTCTGCATAAACGGAAGCAAATCCGCTTATGCACACGCAGAAAATCATCAGTTTTTTTGTCAGTCCCATAAATACATGTCCTTTAAAAATCCACATTATCATTTTGTCATATTTCCACTCCCTTCCGGTACCTGTCCGCCGTTTTTCTGGTATGCAGACGGGGAAACCCCGAACTGCGATTTAAAACATTTGCTGAAATAGAACGGATCGTTCACACCTACTTTTCTGGATATCTCGCCCACATTCATATCAGTCTGCAACAACAGTTCGGCAGCTTTCTTCATCCTTAAGACACGGATATATTCTGCCGGAGAATATCCGGTCACACCCTTCACTTTCCGATAAAATACCGAACGACCCATGTTAAAAGAAGCCAGCAAATCATCTACGGAAAACTGTGCATCTGATATACGCTCTTCGACAAGCGAAGCGAGCTTGTCGGCAAACCGCTGATCCCTGGTATCAGTACAAATAACCGTATGTCTCACCCCCGGCTCATTCGAAAACTTCTCACGAAGTTTGTCACGCTGCTCTATCAGACGCAATATGCGGGTGAGAAGCAACCTCATGCTGAAAGGCTTCGTGATGTAGGCATCGGCCCCGCAATCAATGCCTTTCACATGGCTGCTATCCGATTCCAATGCCGTAAGCAAGATTACCGGTATATGACTTGTTGCAAAATCACTTTTCAGTCGCTTTGTTAATTCAAATCCCGACAAACCTGGCATCATTACATCACTGACTATCAAATCAAAATCATCCGACTTCGTCCGCTCCAGCCCAGCCTGCCCGTCTGCCTCTACCGCGATTTCAAAGTATTCGCCCAATTCTTTCCGCATATACTCACGTATATCATGGTCATCTTCCACCACCAGCACCTTGCGTCTGTCCGATGGCATACCCACAGGCTGAACATCTTCCGTCACGTCCTCTGCCGTGGGCAGGACGTGCTCTGACGAGTGTTCCTCCTGTAACAATACATTATCCTGGATCAGAAAATCCTTTTCCTCATACACAGATTTGTCTGCAGGCAAAGATACCACAAATCGCGAACCTCCTCCCGGATTCTCCCTATACACGATGGTACCTTTATGCACCGTAACCAATTCATGAGTCAAATGTAAACCGATTCCCACACTCCGGCTTGAATACCGGCTTTTGGCAAAACGGGTGAACAACTCGTTACGCTTGTCTTTCGGAATACCGACACCCGTATCCGCCACACATATCACTAACTGACGGGCAGGCTCCTCCACAGATACGTGCAATTCGACCTTCCCTTTCGAAGGAGTATATTTGAATGCGTTTGAAAGTAAGTTGTATATGATCTTGTCCACCTTGTCCCTGTCTATGTACATCTCATAATTTTCCACCGAAGGTACAAAACTAAAAACAATATCCTTTGATTTGGCTATTTCCATGAAACTCCAGTAAATCTCCTTAAGAAATCCGATGACATCGATTTTCTCCAATGAAAGGGCAAGTTTGTCGTTCTGCATTTTACGGAACTCAAGTAGCTGGTTGACAAGCCTTAGCATACGTCGGACACTCTTTTCCATCACCTTGACCGGATATTCCAGTTCCTTAGGAATACCTTCCACAAACTGTATCTTTTCAAGCGCATTCTGAATCAGCGTCAAAGGAGTACGGAACTCATGCGAGATATTGGTAAAAAACATCAGTTTATACTCTGTCAGCTGCTCATCCACCTTTATCCTGTTACGCAAGGCATCCATCTTGGCAAACACATGGAATCCCAAACCCAAAATACCTAACGTAAACAATACATAAATCACATATGCCCATCCTGACCTCCAGAAAGGAGGAGAGATCACAATTTTCAAAACTGTATCCTGCGTATTCCAAACATCCAAAGCATTCTGTGCCTTCACATGCAAGAAATAGGTGCCCGGCTGAAGATTCTTGTATGCCACAAAATTCTGCGAAGAAGGGGGACTCCACGACTTGTCATGCCCTTCAAGCATGACACTAAACCGCTGCAATCCCATGTGGATATAGTCCATCGTAGAGAAATCTATCGAGAACGAGTTTTGGAAATGCTTCAAATGGAGTTCCGACAGATAAGGCATGGAAAAACGCAAAGGCGAATTTTCCACGCCGGGAGATTCCGAAATCCCATTCAACTTCAAATCGGTGAAAATCAACTGCATATCATAATTTACCGGTCTCACGAACTGTGGGTCGATGACGGTAAATCCATAGTTTGTCCCAAAAGCAAGCCGTCCGTCTGGTAACCTGATGCCGCAATTCTCGCTATAAATATTGCCTAACACATGAGCTGAAAAAAAATGGTTGTCGAACTGGCACGTGCCACGGTCGAAACAGGAAATGCCATACTCAGTGGAAATCCACATATTTCCTTTACTGTCTTCCACGAAAGCCTGCACCATATTATTCACCAGACCATCGGCTACCCCGTAATGGGTAAATTCCAATTGGGCATAATCCCCTCCCGGCATACAATACGAAAAACCAGAACCGGTTTCGGCAATCCACATACGGCCTTCCGAATCAGAAAAAAGGCTTCTGATTTCGTTGCTATACAGGCATCCTTTTTCTAAATCGTAAGTATAATATGCATTTTTGTCGCGAATCAGTTCATTGGGACGGAACACATATATTCCCCTACTGGTACCCATCCAAATCCAACCGTTACGGTCTTCGCACAAACAACGCACACGTGCGTTTTCCCCACCCGTATTGAAAAACCGCCTGAACTGATAAGTACCGTCATTCTTGCGGACTGCCAAATTCAGCCCGCCACCGAACGTTCCAATCCACATCCGTCCCTTGTTATCACGCATGATGTTGTAAATCTGGTTGGAAGACAAGGACAACGAGTCCGATGGGTCATTCATATATTGTTTTTTGCCTATCAGTAGTCCCCTGCCCCGCGTGCCATACCATTTTACGCCGGCAGTATCTTCCACAATGGCATAAATATTGGTATTGAATTTTTTCTTATCCGACACCATGAATGTGGAAGAGCTATAGCGCACCACATCACCCATACGGGTGGTGGCATAAATGTTGTTTCCGTCCACACAAGCAATGAACCGCACGGCATTGGAACGGTTCAACTGGTTCTCCCCATTGGGATATACATAAAATGCCCCTTCGTTGATAATTGTCAGCTTGTCGATACCTGCAAACTCGGAACTTACCCACATATTGCCCAAACGGTCTTCCATCAGGCAAAGCAAATAATCCGAACATATCACGCGGTTTACATCCTCTTTTCCATCGGCTGTAAAATGCTGCATCGTACCTTCGCGCAAATTATAGACAAACAGACCGTTGCCGTATGTGGCTATCCACAATAACCCGCGTGAATCATGCACAATGGAATACCTTTCTTCATCGATGTAATCTAGCACAACTTCCGACATCACTTCGAAAATCCTAATTTGTCCCGTTTCCACCTGCACATAACGTAACTTTCCCGTACCATTATAAATCCAATAGTCCTGCCTGTTGTCTTCGATTATCTGTACTCTTTGTACATCCAGCCTCTCATCGGGACGGACAAAAGTTTCTGTGGCAAAGTCGAAACAAAGGTTCCCGCCCGAGGTGAATACCATCCATTTGTCTGCATAATGGATATCCCCGTAAAATTTCACCTGGGATTTCACAGGTTTCCTGCACACCTCTTCGGCATTTCCGTCCGATGAAACATACATAATCCCGTCTGCCGACAAGAAATACGCCTTGTCACCACGTTCCTGCACATACCGTATGTCTTTTCCCTTCAGTACCACTTCCAACTGCTGCCCGTCCCAATGGTAAAAGCCGTCCGATGTGGCAATCCATACTCCTCCCTTGCCATCCGGCTTCAAATCATTCACCTGGTCTGACTCCATACCATTCCCTTTCCGGAAAGCCTCGGAATACAAAATACCATTCCGGCATGCCACTCTCCGGCAACCGTCCTCCGATCCCCATAACCATACATCTTCATCTGCCTTGTCTGGGATATATATGGAATGATAACGTGACAAGTGTTCTCCACACCCCGTAAAATCGACAAAAGACCCTTTCCGCAAGTCGTAACAACTATATAAAGACGTCATATAGCGAATCCACAGGTATCCGTTCTTATCTTCAGACAAAGAGCGCACCCGATGGTCGGCAAGCGACACGCCTCCTTTCCGTTCAAGCTGGAAGGTCAAAAATGAAGATCCATCATAACGGTTCAGTCCATCGAGCGTACCGAGCCAAATAAACCCTTTGTCATCCTGACAGATACAACGGACGGAATTATTTGCCAATCCATCGGCCACCGTAAGCCGGGCAGATCTTACTTCTATTTCAGCATAGACTACCGCCCAATTCCATAGCAATCCACATAGCAATATAAATGTCCTCATGTTGTGCATGTATAAAACAAATGTAAACTTACAAAAAAATTATGACAATAGTACAAAACTCCTGCAAATATATTCGGCCTGGAAATTAGGAAACATAACAGAAACGCAGGCTGCATCAAAACCTCAGTTCTGCAACGTGAGACCCATCAAACCGATTACCACCTCATTGGCTACAGTTTCCAACGTGAGCGAGACCAATTCTTTAGAACCATCCAACGGGATATCAAGTAACACACCTGCGCCACCCTCTATCTCGCGCCCATACACGCCATTGATACCCAATTTTTCACCCAAATCGCGGCTTACCATTCCGGTCTTCAGATGTAGGCGGTACGGGCGGGGCAAAGGCACATCGAAAGCCATGCCGTCCACATAAAAGTCTTGCTCGATAGGACACCAATTGTCCGGATTGACAAGCTGTACACAAGTTTCCGTTCCATCGGCATAACGCACACGGATTATCCCATTCGCTATCCGGCACTGCATGTGGTTGGTACTTCCGGCAAGTAAAAGATATGCATGGGAAGCCTTGCCCGACAAATCCACGCAAACGCTGTCCGGATAATGATCCCACAAGGAGGTGAAAGCAATATTTTTCCCTTCCTCCGCCATCCGGAACGGAACCCCCAACGAGGTCACAAAACAACCATCTCGCACCAACCCCCGCAAGCCTGAATCATCTATCGCAGCATTCAGCAAAGGATGACACCACTCCCCTATTCCCTGTACCGGAAGCTGGAGAGTCGTATAAGGGGAACGCGGAGAAAAATACTGCTCCCGGAAAATAGAAGTGACCGAATCGTTCAACCATGCATCGATATCCACCATACGGCAATCCGCCGGAACTACTTCCGAAAAGTCAGCTTTTACCTCTGTTTCCGGCTGGGGAACAAAAATATCCACCGGTTGCCACCACTGCATGTCCCCCTGTCGTGTGAAGATGAAGAAAGTATGATCACCCTGCACAAGTCCTTTCAATTTACCGACAAACTCACCAACGTGTACCTCTGACGAGGAAAGGAGTCCCTGCGGATCGTACACCTCGGTCACTTCCATTCCTTTGGAAACAGGCAATGTCAGTTCTCCCGTTTCAATAGACACAGTTCCATCGCACACCCGTCCAAGTTCGTTGCCTGCCCAAACAATTTCAACCTCCGTTTCTGCCTGCCTACCGGCATCCACCTCTACCAACGGGCTGCCGTGTGCGGCAGGAAGCAAATTCCACATTGCCGGTTTGCCGTTCACCTTCACTGAAACAATACGCTCTTTTCGTGCATCAAACTGCAAGGAAAGTGCCAGGGGAGAAGCAAAGTGTTGCGTAATCCGGTACAAAGTCGTATCCCGCATACTCCGATACGAATAAGCAATGTCGGGTGTGGAAACTGAAGCATATTCCCATTCCGCAGGAAATCCGGGACGGATGGCCAACCGCCCGTTCATGGCATCGGGCAAAATTCCATACAAACCTTGTATGAGCAAGCGTGAAGCCACACCGATAGGGTCACCGAAATCCCGGTAACACTCCCCGCGTGCGGCATCATAAAAACTGACCTGACCAAAGTTGCCGGGGCTGTCTCCCATATACATGCCATCAAGCACGGAACTTTTCAGCAATTTGTATCCGGCATCGGAACGCCCCGACTGGAAATAGGCCAATGCCGTATGCATCACCTCGGCAAATGCAACATTGTTTATGCTCCACGAATAAGGCAACCAGTTGGTAGTGGAAACAGTAGCATACCCTTCATCCGCAAACCCTTTGGCAATAACTGGAATATGTGGAATCCGTGTATCTACATACCGGGTTGCCTGATAAGCCTGGAAAGGGTCTGCCGTACCACTGTCGATTGCGTGGTAAATAGTCCATACCCCCGCACTTTCGTGCAGGCGTTTATGTCCCATGAAATCTTGAAATTCAGCCCAATATCCTTTTTCCTTCATCCAAAGGCGCCCGTTCATGGCATCCAGGATACGGCCTGCCTCTTCTTCGTAAGGAACGGGATCCTCCCCTATCTTACGGGCTATTTCCGCCGCCATGCGGTTAGCACGGTAATTGTACGCCGATGAATGGGTAACCGCCCCGCTATTGTAATATAATGCATCGCTTGCCCAAATGCAGGCATACGCATCATACAAACTGTCACCATCGGGGTCATAATTCAGCTTCTCCCATGCCAAATGCCGGGTAATGACAGGCCACATCCGGCGGGCATATTCCATGTCACCAGTCCAGTTGAAATGCCATAAAAGCTCATCAATGTAGCACAAATTCATGTCATAATGGTTCATCTGGTCATTCCGATGCGGGTTCCGGCAAATGTATCCGTTACTGTATTGGGGAGTACCCCATTTTTTTACCGAACGTGCCAGATGCAGGACAGAATCCTGTGCCGGATGTGGTATCGTAATGGGTATATCAGTCACCTGGCTTGCCGCATACGCATCGAAATGCGTCCGTGCACGGTCATGCCATCCCAAGGCATCTCCCGTATAGGCAGCCCGCCATCCGGTCAGAGGCATGCGCCAACCTACAGCCCCGTGCAGCCAGACCTCGCCGTTCCAAATGCCATCGGCAGCCACGGCAAGCGTTCCTCCCAACGTATTCAGATATGGGTCTGGAGTGACAAAACGGATACGCGAAGCCAAATCCTCACGTGCCCCTTCCGCTTTTCCATAATAGGCACGTCCTTCTTCCAATGTAGGAATGCGCAAATCCTGGTTTTCCAACAGCAAATAAGATTCACCGCCCAGTTCCATCTGATACATTTTCTGCCCGGTCGGGTGCAGGGGAGCCTCGAAACAATCAGGGGGATCCACGCCCATATCTCCATTCCGGTTCAACTTCTGTGCATGTATTTCGGATATGAAACCTTGCAGCACCGCCCCATCCGGAAAATCTTTTGCCGAAAACTTCCATACGGAGCCATCGCTATCGGGCAAAGCCAATACCGTGACATGCAATTCCCCCTTTCCCCAAGTCGGATCGGCAAGCCGGTACGTACGCCTGCCCGCCGTATAGCGTGCCTCACAAAATTCCAGCGAGTCGAGTGTCAAAGACACATCCCCGCAAATTACACGAAACCGGATGTGACGGCTGTTTTCTTTTTCGTATGCCGCAAATACGGGACGGTCGCTCGTTTCTATACGGAATGCTGACCAGCCGCCATACAAAGCCCGTGTAAAACGGTTCTTACCATTTACACATACAAAGTCATCCCCCTCAGGATAATATTGCAGCACACGTTCCGTTCCCCGTTTGTGATCGTTATATGAAGTGGATTCTATAAAGTCACCTATTTTCATAGCCTGTTTCGTCTGGGCGTATACCGGAATACCACAAAGCATAAACCCCGCCAAAACATATAAAAAATACGTCTTTTTCATGGTCCTGCAATCCAACATAACCTATGGAAGCGGTTTCAAACCCTCCCAGCGTACATTCCAGGTCCCGTCCTTTGGGAAACCCGGATTTATACCTTCCGAGCCATCCCATCCAGCACACATCATTGCCACCGCTGTAAGCAAACCGCCATTACCTGGTAAGTAGACACGCAGACGCCCATCCTGGTAATTATGCCCATTCACAAGATAGGTATTCGTGCGTTTATCCATCAATAAGGCTCCTACAGCCTTTTCCGGATCACCCAGACGTGCGGCATCCATTGCCGTCATCGGATAATCCCAGCCCCATGTCTTGTCCCAGTTCCAATTGTCCCATACCCAATCCAAAGTATTACGCATACAACCGGCATCCACCAGACGGCTCATCGGGAGGATACCTACGGCTCCCAACACTGCCATGTGGTCGGAGGTGAAACGGATGTCCTTATATGTATCAGTGGCACTCTCTGCGGCAAGGTAGAGATTGTCTTCATTATATGCCAACGGGGAAAGCTTTTCAATCAGCGTATCCCATTCCGTCACACGCTCCATACCCGCACGTTCACGCCATATTTGTGCCACCTGCATGGCATAATGCCAATACGAAAGTTCGAAAGGCGGATTTACCGTATCGGCGGCACGCAAAGTTTCCTGAGCCGGAATCACTCCTTTCAATATATAGCGGTCGTTCGCCTCATCATAGGTAGCAAACGAATACATGAACTTTGCAGTTTCCTGCACCAATCGGTTATATTTCCGGATTACCGTATCTGAAGGATTGGCACGATACACCAATTCAGCAAGATAAATCAAGTGGGGCTGTTGCCAAATAAGGAAACTTCCCACACTGGAAGGTGCTTCCCTTCCACTGGGGTCGGTCATCTTCATCCACCGCACTCCCTCAAAACCTTGGCGTCCGGCTATCTGGCGTGCTATAGGTTCCACCTTTTCATACCAACCCAACGTCCGGTCGAGTAGTTCGGGATGCCCCCACAAGGCAAACTGGGCCTGGTGCCACCAAATCATTTCCAGATGGAACTTGCCAAACCATGAATTATAAGTCAGACCTGTTTCCTGCGGAGGCGTGGAGCCGGCACATTGTACAGCCAGCAAATATTGGCTCAACACGACACGGCGTTCCAATTCTTTGGCACGCGGGTCGGTACAGAGCGAGAAATCCACAACTCCCCCCTTTGTCCAATAGTTGTTCCAATATTCCGATGCGGCTTTTTCCGATTCAGGAAATGTCACGGCAAGGGTATCCGGCATTTCCGGCGTAAACCGGCAGGTAAACGCCAGTACCGAATCGGCAGATGCCAAGACGAAATAATTCTTCCCTTTTTCATCCAATATGGCCTCTCCTTCCCAATGCAAAGCCACATAATAAACCGTTTCATCCAGCCGGCGTTCCAATATGGCCGATTGCCCGTCCCGGCTCACGATAGTAGTAGTATGTTTGTTGTCCGAATTCCAGTCGCACGCATCGTCACAATGTTCCCCTGTCGGATAAGGGAAACGTAACCTGATACCCGGGCGTGAACCCGAAGATACCCGTGCAGCGATCATGTCATAATCCGGATGGCATACCGTCCGCACATCATAGGGGACTCCATCCAACGTGAATCCACTACGTATTTCCCCATTCCACATATCCAACGTCTGGCAGATATCCTGCACATCGGAAGGCTGGACCGTATCGCCCAATTCCAGACCCACAATCCCTAAATGCAACCGGTGGGGGTTCACCCGCAACCAATTGGCTGCATCCTGACGAGGGCCTTTTTCATTAAACTGGCAGGAGTACACTTCTTTGTGTCCCCGCCCGAAATCGTATTCTTCCTGTGCGTCTTCGGGTTTATAATTTCCCGTATTCGGAAAACTGTGCCATCCCCACTGGCTCTGTGTGCCCAAAGGCACTCCTGCCGCATAAGCCTCAGGAAAAGTCTGCAATCCGGTCACGTCAACGGTATAGGCAAAACCGCCATTTCCCACCGACAAGGAAGCCGATGAATCCACCGTCGCTACCCGGGGATTGTTCCGTTCCACCAATGCCTGCCGATCAATCGGCTTCTGACCTTCTCCACCGCAAGCCACCAACATCAAGGCAGCCAACGAACAAAATACATATTCCCTATACATAATAATCATTTTTAAATTCATACCCCAACACATCATATCCATGCTACGAATATAATGCATATTTGGCACATACAACATGGAATTGTGTACATTCTACTGGAAAAATATACAGGAGGCCTGCAAATCAAGCAATTTCATACAGGCAAAGGAGGTCTGTCACTTCAGATTCATCCATTTGCCCCGTTCCATGCGCACGAGGAAAATCACACCACGGAAACACAATTCGATACACATGGCGAGCCATACCCCTTTCAGCCCCATGGTAGGAGCCAGCCAGGCCGCCAACGTGAGACGCACAGCCCAAATGCTGAAAAAGTTCATCAGGCTGGGAACAATAGTGTTGCCTGCACCGACGAAAACACCGTATGCCACTATCGAAGCGGCAAACATCGGTTCGGCAAAAGCTTCGATGCGCAATGCCATGACTCCCAGTTCGAGCACTTCCGCATCAGGAGTCATGGTTCCAATAATCAATGGGGCCGCCACATACATGATAACCCCCATAATGCCCATGACCCCCATGCCCATGCATACCGTGATGCGGGCGAAACGGCGAGTCAAATCCTTACGACCGGCTCCTATGCTCTGGCCAACCAACGTTGTGGCCGCATCGGCAATGCCATATCCGGGCATGTAACACAAGCTTTCGGCGGTAATGGCAAAAGAGTTGGCCGCGATGGCGAACACACCCAACGGAGCCACGATAACAGTGGTAAGTATCTGTGCCCCACAGATGACAGCATGTTCCATCCCCATTGGCAAACCGATATGCGCTGCTTTCTTCAATACGGCCGCCGTAGGACGGAAACGCCCTTTCTCATGCTTCAGCCCCAACTCTCTGGAACGGGTAAATAAGAACCAAAGCATCAGCACCGCTACGACCAACTCTGCCAACCCTGTACCCAATGCAGCACCTGCCACCCCCCAGCCGGCACCGGGCATGAAAACATTCATCCCACATACCTGAATCTCGCGTGAAGGAAATATAAGGAAATAATTAAATACCACATCCAGCAGGCACATCAACACATTCAACAGGCTCGGGACACGCATGTTTCCGCTGCACCTGAGCATGCTTCCACCCAAAAAACTCAGTTGAACCATGGGCAAAAAAGCGGAAAATATCAGGAAATAAGACGTGGCATCCCCATTGATGGTTTCATTCCCACCCAACCAACGGGGCAATGCCCCACTAATACCGATGCCGATGGATGCCAGCAATATACTGAACACGATGACCGACACAACCGCCTGGCGAAGCACATAACGTGCCTGACGAAACTTCCCTGCCCCGATACAGTGCGCCACTTGCACGGCAAAACCTGTGGAAACGGCACTACACAATCCCCAAAACAGCCAGGTGGAAGTGGACACCAACCCGATGGAGGCGGAAGCATTCGCACCCAGGCTTCCCACCATCGCCGCATCGATATACTGCATGATAATGGAAGAAAGCTGTGCCACAATGGCAGGGATACTCAGTTGAACGGTAAGCATGAGTTGTTGGCGCAGGGTCATCGCACGCCCTTCGCGAATCATCAACAACAAATCGTTCTTTCCGGAATCCATGACCCATCTTTAATTTATGGCGCACAAAGATACGGCGAAATCGGATACGGCAATAACCTTGATTACGGATTTTCTTGCATCTTTGTACATACAAGCAAGACAAAACAGTGATACTGGGCAATAAGTCTGTAATTTTGGTATTGCGTAAAGCAAATATAATCACTACCTTTGTTAAGGTGAAACTTTATATCCAACGACTAATAACGCACAGATATGTTACGTAAAATCAGACAAACGCTTGCCATCCTGTTCTTGGCAGCCATTACACTGTTGTTCCTCGACTTTACGGGGACAGTTCATGTGTGGTTGGGATGGATGGCGAAAATCCAGTTCCTTCCTGCCGTACTTGCCCTCAACGCAGGAGTAATCATCTTCCTCGTAGTACTGACCCTCTTGGCAGGGCGCGTGTATTGTTCCATAATCTGTCCGCTTGGTATCATGCAGGACGTGATTTCCTGGTTCAGCGGACGAAGAAAAAAGAAAAAGTACCGCTTCTCGTATTCATCTTCAAAATCTGTCCTGAGATATGCTGTACTGGCGATATTCGTCATCGCACTGGTAGCGGGCATCAACTCATTCATCGCCCTGCTGGCCCCGTACAGTTCGTATGGACGGATAGTATCCAACCTGTTCGCTCCCTTCTACGGATGGGGGAACAACCTGCTTGCTTATTTTGCCGAGCGTGCGGACAGCTACACGTTCTACGAAACCACGGTATGGCTGAAAAGCCTACCCACCTTCATCATTGCCGTCATCACATTTATAACAATAGGCGTGCTAGCATGGAAGAACGGACGCACATATTGCAACACCATTTGCCCGGTAGGTACCGTATTGGGATTTATCGCACGTTTCTCCATGTTCCGCATCACGGTGGATACCAGAAAATGCACGGCATGCGGGCTTTGCGCCCGCAAATGCAAAGCTGCATGCATCGATGGCAAGAACGGATATGTAGATTACAGCCGTTGCATCAGTTGTATGGACTGTATCGGTACATGCCGCCAGGATGCCATCAGCTTCTCTTTTTCACTTTTCCACAAAGAAAATCCAAAAAAGATCCAGCAAAGCGGCCATGCAGGTGAGAACCAAGGAACGTCACGGCGCCAATTCCTGACCACTACCACCCTGCTTGCCACAACCGCCGCACTGAAGGCGCAAGAGAAAAAAGTGGATGGAGGACTTGCCGTGATTGAAGACAAAAAAATACCAGAACGCACCACGCCGATTGTACCGCCAGGCTCCTTGAGCGCGCGTAACTTCGCACGGCATTGCACGGCATGCCAGTTATGTGTGTCGGTATGCTCCAACGAAGTGTTGCGCCCATCCACCAGCCTGCTGAAACTGATGCAGCCCGAAATGTCATACGAACGTGGATATTGCCGGCCGGAATGTACGAAGTGCGGAGATGTATGTCCCACGGGTGCAATACACCCCATATCACGAGCCGATAAGTCTGCCACCCAGATAGGCCATGCCGTATGGATAAAAGCAAATTGTGTGCCGCTGACCGACAGAGTGGAATGCGGGAATTGTGCACGTCACTGCCCGACAGGAGCCATCACCATGATCCCTTCGGATGCCGAAAACCCGGAATCACCCAAAATCCCGGCAGTCAACACGGAGCGATGCATCGGATGCGGAGCTTGCGAAAACCTTTGTCCGGCACGTCCGTTCAGTGCCATTTATGTAGAAGGGAACGAAATGCACCGCATCATCTGACAACCAACCATTAATACAACTAATAAAGCATTCAGAAATGGAAAACAAGAAACACACAATATCCCGTCGCAGTTTCCTCAAAAAAATGGGAACGGCCACCATTGCTACAACCATCCTCCCGGCATGCGGGGAAAGCGGGAACAAAGCCACAATTACTACTGACGACCTGCAGGAAAGGGAAATGACTTACCGTACCAACCCAAAAACCGGTGATAAAGTATCATTGTTGGGATTCGGCATGATGCGCCTGCCATCGGTGAACGGACGGAGTGCACGCGAAGGCAATGAAGAGATAGACCAGGAAATGGTCAACGAGTTGGTAGACTATGCCATAAAACACGGGGTAAACTACTTTGACACATCACCAGGCTATTGCCGCGGGCTGTCGGAGCGTTCCACGGGTATCGCTCTGAAACGGTATCCACGTGACTCTTTCTTCATTGCAACAAAATTGTCCAACTTCTCACCCTCCACATGGAGCCGGGAAGCCTCCATCGGCATGTACCGCAACTCGATGAAAGAACTCCAAGTAGACTACCTCGACTACTTATTGCTACACGGCATCGGGATGGGTAACGATGCGATGAAAGAGTTCAACTCCCGCTACATCGACAACGGTGTGCTGGAGTTCCTGCTGGAAGAGCGCAAGGCCGGACGTGTCCGCAACTTAGGGTTCTCCTACCACGGAGACATCCGGGTATTCGATTACCTCCTGTCGCGCCACGACTATTACCAATGGGACTTCGCGCAAATCCAGCTGAATTACCTCGACTGGAAATATGCCAAGAAAACCAATCCGCGCAACACCGATGCCGAATATCTGTACAATGAGTTGAACAAACTCCACATTCCTGCCGTCATCATGGAACCGCTTTTGGGCGGAAGGCTTTCGAGCGTCCCCAACAACATTGTAGCCACCCTGAAACAGCGCGAGCCTGAACTTTCCGTTGCCTCGTGGGCCTTCCGCTTTGCAGGAAGCTTTCCGGATGTGCTGACCGTGTTGAGCGGTATGACACGCATGGAACATTTGCAGGACAACCTGAACACTTACTCTCCGCTAAAACCGCTGAGCGAAGAAGAGTTCAACTTCCTGCAAAACACCGCCACGATGATGATGCAGTTTGATACCATACCATGCAACGACTGTAAGTATTGCATGCCTTGCCCCTACGGCATCGACATCCCCGCCATCCTGTTGCACTACAACAAATGCCTGAACGAGGGAAATATCCTTGTCAGCAGCCAAGATGCTCATTACCGCAAGGCACGCCAAGCCTACTTGGTAGGCTACGACCGCAGTGTGCCTAAACTCCGCCAAGCAAACCATTGTATCGGCTGCAACCAGTGCAACCCGCATTGCCCGCAACGTATCGACATTCCGAAAGAACTCCGGCGTATCGATTCTTACATTGAACAGCTGAAACAAGAAACATTATAATAAACAATATTATATGGAAGAAGTAATCAAACTCAATTCGGTAGACCAGTACAACAAGCTGTTCGGATTGGAAACGCGGCATCCGTTGGTGACAGTGGTAGACCTTTCGAAGGCGACTCGTTTCCCTACCCACCTTACTATAAACTACGGACTTTATGCCCTCTTCCTGAAACATACCAAATGCGGTGACCTGCGCTACGGAAGACAGATATACGACTACCAAGAAGGTACCGTCACCAGTTTCGCTCCCGGACAGGTGGTGGAAGCAAGCCTGAAAGAAGATGCCCGTCCTTTGGCTCACGGCATCATGTTCCATCCTGACCTGATACGGGGTACATCGTTGGGGCAGAATATCAAATATTATTCGTTTCTTTCATATGCATCCAACGAAGCTTTGCACCTGTCTGAAGAAGAAAAGAAAATCTTTCTTGACTGCCTTGACAAGGTGGAACTGGAAATTTCCCGTCCGGTGGACAAACACAGCAAACGGCTCATCTCGCGCAATATCGAACTGATGCTGGATTATTGCAACCGCTTCTACGAACGGCAATTCATGACACGGGCCAAGATAAACAAGGACGTGCTGATGAAGTTTGAAGAACTGCTGGACGCCTATTTCTTGGATGAGCATCCGTTGGAAAAAGGCCTCCCTACCGTGAAATATTTTGCGGAGAAAGTCAATCTGTCGTCCAACTACTTCGGCGACCTGGTAAAGAAAAAAACCGGCAAGACCCCACAGGAATACATTCAGGAAAAGATTATCAATGTCGCCAAAGAAAAAATAGTGACCACGGAAAAGGCAGTGAGCGAAATAGCCTACGAACTGGGCTTCCAGTACCCGCAACATTTCAGCCGCATATTCAAGAAACGGGTAGGATGCAGCCCTAACGAATATCGTACACAATATAATGCCTGAAGAAACCGATGAAGGACATATTAGATATAAAGACAGTACATCAATGTAACAGCTGCCTGGGATGCAGAACCTTGCATCCCCAGGTTAGCGTAATTCGCCTGGACAACACCAGTGTGGCTCAACACAGTATCAAATTCGGTTTTTATACCATTCTACTTATGGAAGACGATGTGGAGGACTGCTGCTGTTGCGGAAGGAAATATTACGACTATACAAATGCCACCATGGTATTCCTGCCGCCCGAACACACATTCGATATCGACAAGAACCATGTACTCCCTTCCAAAGGATGGCTGCTTGCCTTCCATCCTGACCTGCTGTGGGACACAACATTGGAAAAAAGCATCCGGCAGTACACCTTCTTTTTCTACCGGAAAGAAGAAGCCCTGCACCTCTCGCTGAACGAAAAAAACAAGATTACCGAATGCCTGAATAAAATAAATGAGGAACTGCACCACCCGATTGACCATTACAGCCATACGTTGCTTTCGCGCCATATCGAACTGATGCTGGACTATTGCAACCGTTTCTACGAACGCCAGTTCATCACGCGCGAAAACAAGAACAAAAACCTCATCCGGCAATTGGACAACCTGCTGGAAAACTACATCGCAAGCGGAATGCTAAGCCGTGGCAAACTGCCCACCCCTTCCTGTTGTGCCGAACGTCTGAAGCTCAGCACCGCCTACTTCAACGACTTGCTCCACTTCGAAAGCGGAAAGACACTTACGGAATATTTCCTGCTGAAACGACTGGAAATAGCAAAGAGAATGCTGCTCGAGGCGGACAAAGACGTATCTGTAAACAGCATCGCATCGCGGCTTGGTTTCTCCAACCTCTACCTGTTCAACCTCCTGTTCAAGAGAACCACAGGCATGACCCCGGACGAATACCGTTACTCACAAAACTAAAGAGAATCTACCTTCCACACAATACAGACAAGACACACGAGCCGACCTGTACAAAAACGCAACCGCCCGTGCAGGCTCATACGGACAGTCGTACAAGCCTGCACGGGCGGTCATGTTTTCCAATCCTTTCAGTCTATCATCATCACGTAGACAAGCTCATTTGCGGAAAGGAGGCTTCACCACCTGTGCCTCCAGCTTCCGTCCACGGTTGTCTACAAAAATCCTGGTCCCGGGTTTCGAAAAGGCTACCTGCACATAACCCAACCCTATGCCAATTTTACGCATTGGGGACATGGTGCCCGATGTGACATGACCAATCACATTACCCTCGGCATCGGTCAACGCATAACCATGACGCGGAATGCCCCGGTCAATCATTTCGAACCCCACTAACCTGCGGGACACACCTTCCGCCTTCTGACGTTCCAACGCCTCCCGGTTGACAAACTGTTTGCCTTCCACGAACTTCGTAATCCAGCCCAACCCGGCCTCAAGCGGCGAGGTGGTATCATCGATGTCGTTACCATACAAGCAGAAACCCATCTCCAGGCGCAGCGTGTCACGTGCCCCCAATCCGGCAGGCTTGATACCGAATGCGGCACCCGCCTCGAAGACGGCATCCCAGATGCGATCCGCATATTCGGGAGAAAAATAAAGTTCGAATCCTCCTGCACCCGTGTATCCCGTATTCGAGACAATCACCTGCGGGATACCCGCAAATTCTCCCGTACGGAAAGCGTAATACGGAATTTCAGCCAGCGGAAGCGGAGTAAGTTTCTGGAGCGTGTCAAGTGCCTTGGGTCCCTGCACGGCGAGCTGCCCCATGCGGTCGGACGCATTTTCCAGACAGGCGCCCATAGGGTTATGGGTGACACACCATTCCCAATCCTTCTCGATATTGGCGGCATTCACTACCATGAGGTATTTTTCCGGTCCGTAATGATACACCAGCAGATCATCCACAATGCCGCCCGTCTCATTGGGGAAACATGTGTATTGCACTTTGCCTTCCACCAGTGCGGCGGCATCATTCGAAGTGACATATTGGAGGAAGTCGAGGGCATGCGGTCCTTTCACCCAAAACTCACCCATATGGGAAACATCGAAGACACCCACACTGTGGCATACCGTAAGATGTTCATCGATAATGCCGGAATATTCGATAGGCATGTTGTAGCCGGCAAATTCATGCATTTTGGCACCGAGAGCGATGTGCTTCCCGGTAAAAGGGGTTGTTTTCATCATAATTTCTTATTTTATAAATAAATACAATCAGGAGTAATCAGTACCGCTTCGCAGTCAGTTCGGCAATCTTCACTATCACGTTCATAGCCTTTACCATCGACTGGATCGGGATGAACTCGTAACGCCCATGGAAATTTAACCCGCCGGCAAAGATGTTCGGACACGGGAGTCCCTTGAAGGACAGTTGCGCACCGTCCGTCCCGCCGCGTATTGCCTTCACCTTCGGATCCACGCCCGCTTCCTTCATGGCGGCAAAAGCGAGGTCAATAATGTGCATCAGCGGTTCCACCTGCTGCCGCATGTTGTAATACTGGTCTTTCACTTCCACCGTCACCGTGCCTGCCCCGTACTTCTCATTCAGTTTTGCGGCACACATCTGCATCAGCGATTTGCGTGCCTCGAATTTCGCATGGTCGTGGTCGCGGATAATGTACGAAACCGTGGTGCACTCCACTTCGCCTTCCATGCCGACAAGGTGGAAAAATCCTTCGTAACCCTCGGTGGCAGACGGAACCTCGTTTGCCGGAAGCAAGCCCACAAACTCATTTGCCACCAGAAGCGAATTGCGCATCTTACCTTTGGCATAACCCGGATGCACGTTCAGCCCTTTCACGGTTACCTTTGCCGAAGCGGCATTGAAGTTTTCGAACTCCAGTTCGCCCACTTCTCCCCCGTCCATGGTATATGCCCACTTGCAACCGAATTTCGCCACATCAAACTTGTGCGCACCCAGCCCGATTTCTTCGTCCGGGTTAAATCCGATACGGATTTTGCCGTGTGCGATTTCGGGATGCTTCTTCAGGTATGCCATGGCAGACACGATTTCGGCAATGCCCGCCTTGTCGTCCGCCCCCAGCAACGTGCGCCCGTCGGTTACTATCAGGTCCTCACCCACATGATCCAACAGTTCGGGGAATTGCTTGGGAGAAAGTATGATGCCTTCTTCCGCACACAAGGTGATATCCTTGCCATCGTATGCCTCCACTATACGCGGGGAAATGTCCGTCCCCGATGCATCAGGGCTGGTGTCCATGTGGGCAATGAAACCGATAGTGGGAATATCCCGCTCGACAGTAGCGGGAAGCGTGGCAAAAAGATAACCGTTCTCATCCAGTGAAATGTCTTCCAGCCCCAGTTCTTCCAATTCCGATTTCAAGTATTCGGCAAACACCATCTGCCCCGGCGTACTGGGTGTGACTCCCGTAGACTCATCCGATTGCGTATCGAACGACACATACTTCAAGAAACGTTCAACTATAGTCATCATATCTTTTTAAGTTAAATCTAAGCAGACAAAAGTAGGAAATTGTATACAAAAATTCAAACCGGAGTCCGTTAAAAAGCCATAGCAGACCACAAACTACCCAAAAACAAACAAAATCAACAGTAATTTATTATTTTTGCACCCGAAAAGAACTGATATGAAAAAACTGATTCTCTTGTGCCTCACGTGCCTGTCCGCTATCATCGGCTTTGCCCAGGAAACAGGTTCCATGCCCTCCACCGACACTCTTGCTACGTCCGCACAACTGAGCAAGAAAGAACTGCACCGGCAGCAGGTAGCAAAACGGAACTTCCACTACAACATATTGGGGGGACCCAGCTTTAGTCCCGACTTCGGCTTCCTGGTAGGGGGAAGCGCGTTGATGACCTTTCGGATGAACGCGAAAGACACCACCATGCGTCGTTCGGTATTGCCCGTGGCCATGGCGTTCATTTTCAAAGGCGGCCTGAATGTTATGATAAAACCCCAGCTTTTCTTCAAGGACGACAAGTTCCGCATCTTCGGGCAATTCTCGTACAAGAATACACAAGAAAATTTCTACGGGGTGGGATACTCAACCAACAAGCATTATGTACGGAGCGACTCCACCAGCCAATACCGCTACAGCGGCATACAGATTAACCCGTGGTTCCTCTTCCGTATAGGTGAAAGTGACCTGTTCATCGGTCCGCAAATCGACCTGAACTACGATAAAATCACCAATCCCGCCAAACACCTCGTGACCCAGGAGGACTATGTGAATGCCGGAGGAACGGAAAGCGGATACAAAAGTTTCAACTCGGGCATCGGCTTCCTACTGACATATGACACCCGCGACATCCCAGCCAATCCCTATAAGGGGGTGTACATCGACTTCCGCGGGCTAATGTACCAAAAATGGTTGGGAGGGGACAAAAACTTCTACAGTTTCGAGTTAGACTACAGGCAATACAAGCAGGTGGGCGAACGCAAGGTGATTGCCTGGACCCTACAGACCAAGAATGTATTAGGCGAACATATCCCGCTGAACAAATACGTACTGGTCGGGACACCTTTCGACCTGCGGGGCTACTATATGGGACAATACCGCGACAAAAGCGCACACATTGCCATAATGGAATACCGCCAGATGTTCAACACAGACCGGAATAACTGGCTGAAGAAAATCATTCACCGGTTAGGATTCGTGGCATGGGGAGGAGCCGGATTCATGGGCCCCAAACCGGGAAAGATAGAAGGCGTGCTGCCCAATGGAGGTTTGGGTATCCGCATCGAAGTCCAGCCACGCATGAACGTGCGGCTGGACTTCGGACGAAACTTTATCAACCGTCAAAACCTCTTTTACTTCAACATGACGGAAGCGTTTTGATACTATCCGCGTGCTTTTTTATGTGGGCGTGTGCGCCTCCACCACAAGTAATATCCGCTCAAGGGAAGGACGGCGCCGGAAAACGCAGCAAGAAAATAGAGCGTCTTTGTCACTACGCCACCCCAACTCCCGGTGTGGAAGGCATAAAACCAGCCTCTCAGGGTTTGCGAACGGGGAGTATCGGCATACAGGCGGATACTCCGGATATCTCCTGTGCGGGAATCGAACATGGCGGTATCAACCTTACGCATCGTGCCATGCGGGTCGGGGGCAATTTGCACGTCCCGCTCGCCCAATGTCAATGACTTATACACGGGATAGCTTTCTTGCAGGTTGGATACTACCTTATCCCATACACTGTAATCAAATGCGGCACGACGTTCCCTTTCATGGCCACCGGCCTGCCGGGAAGCATGGGCGGGAACCTGGGAAGCAGATGATTCTCCTCCCCCGAAGAGGGAATAAACAGCCGTACGGTACCAGCCGAACGACCAGGTAAGCCCAGTAAGTGCCATAACAAGCAGGAAAAGGGTACAATAGAAGCCCACGGCCACATGGCTGTCATGCCAGAAGCGGAACCATCCCTTGGAACACGATACACGGAGACGATCCTTCAATGCCTTACGGGTACGCGGCACCCAAATTACGAGACCACTAATCAAGATAGGCACCAACAACAGCGTAGTTATGCCTACAATAACCTTTCCCACCGACTTTTCTCCTCTCGATGCGGGCGGATCCATCAGCCACCGGTGCAATTTGCGCATGGTCTGGAAAAAAGGATAAGATTCCGTCCACCCCAATACTTCTCCGGTATAAGGATTGACGCTGAGTTGCTTCCTGCCGGTTTCACGGAAAGAAGCGAAAGCCGTCCCCTCCGGGTTACCGGAAAGCTGGAGCGAAGTGAGATGCAATGTGTCGGGCACCTGGCTACAGATGCGCGACACCAATTCGGAAGGAGACTGTACGCCTCCCTCCGCAGGAGGGCTTACCCGGTAAAGCGGACGCTGGAGCGCCTGGGTAATTTCACTTTCGAACACCAGCATGGCACCCGAAAAGCATATCAGCGTGATGATGATGCCGAAAGGGACGGAGAGCCAGAGGTGCAGTTTTCTGAACAATGTCTTCATCGCCGTTTTATTCCGCCGTGTACGAGAGAACGCCCAAGGCCGAAATACTGCTTATGCCGGACACAACCAAACCGGCTGTGGCCGTACCGGTGGTGAGGTCAATCTTGTAGATGGTTGGGTCACTGCCGTCGGTTGTGGTAACGGGAAGGTAGGCATACCCGTTGGCCCCGAGCGGAGT
>CAZAUU010000031.1:0-27882 GCA_964488405.1 uncultured Phocaeicola sp. | reverse complement strand
ACAGGTAGTCCGTAAAAATAAACTTGCAGTAACTGAGCCAGCAGTGCCTTTTGGTGCTGCTGGTTTTTGTTTATTGAAAAAGGGATACATCCTCGTTGGTAGCGGTACCGTCTTTTCTTTTTGATACTTTGCCCACCAGCCATACGATGTCTCCGGCTTGGAACACGAAATCGGGTGATGGGTTCATGACCACGTCCTTGTTGCGTTCCACGCCAAGGATAATGGAACGGAGGCACTTCACCTCGCGTATGTTCTTTCCTACTGCGGCAGCATCCTTGTCTATGCTCACATTCATGATGCGCATGTCGGAGTGCGATGGTTCGTTCCCTTTTCCGGTTTCCCTTTTCTGTTCTATCATCTGGCGGAACAGGTCCAAGTCCTTGTCTGTGCCTGTCACGGTAATCTTGTCGAAAGGGTAGAGGGTTTCGTTTCCTTGCGGAATTTCCTTCGTTGCTTCGCCCCGCACAATGGAAATGACATTCACATGATAACGGGTGCGCAGTTCAAGTCCTGCCAGGGTCTGTCCCACGCACAATGAATTGGGCTGGATGATAAAGTCCGCCATGTGCAGGTTCGAAAGCGATGCGTTTTCTTCCCCGCCGGGCAGCGACCGACTTTTTTCGGCAGATGTTTCTGTATTTTGTCCTTGGAAATTTTCTTCGAACTGTTCTTCCATCAGGAGCGAACGCTTGCGTATCCGTTTGGAAAAGTAAAGGATGCATATGATGGTGACAGAAATAATCCAACCGATACCCGAAGCCACATTGAACAGGCGTACCACGACTCCCATGACCACCGTCACGCCCAGCATGGCCTTGATCAATACCAGCGAGACCAATGCTCCCCGGTTGACCAGGTTGTCTTCCCACAGCCGTTTGAATTCGGGCGAGTGGTTCTTTTTCACAATCATTGCCCACAGCATCGGGGCTACCACCACGAAGAGGATTGCCGCACTGAGCAGGTTTCCTTTGATTCCCGGCAGGTAATCCTGTATCAGCGGATATGCCAATGAAAAGAAGGACACGATGATACCCAGGCAGATTACCATATAAATGACAACTCCCGTAATCATGCCCTGTAGCAGACGATGCCAGTCATTCCGGTGCTTTTCCGATATGGAACCTGATGCGTAATGTGCTAGGAGTCGTTTGAACAGCGTAGGCATGTATTTGTTTGCCAGATTGTAAGCCGGTTCGGAAAGACGTATCATGTAGGGTGTGCAGAAGGTGGTGATGACCGACACGGCAACGATAATCGGATAAAGGTGGCTGTCTGTCACATTCAGGCTTACACCTAAAGAAGCGATGATGAAAGCGAACTCGCCCACTTGCGTCAGGGAAAAGCCCGATTTCATCGCAATCTTCAGCGGTTGCCCGGAAAGCAACACGCCGCATGTGCCGAACAGGCTCTGCCCTGCCAGCACCAGCAATGTGAGCAACAGGATTGGAAGGATGTACTCACTTATTACCTGAGGGTCAATCATCATACCCACCGACACAAAAAAGATGGCACCGAAAAGGTCTTTTACCGGTTGCACAACATTCACAATCCGTTCGCTTTCGGACGTTTCTGCCAGTAGCGAACCCATGACAAATGCTCCCAATGCCGAAGAAAATCCGGCCCCGACGGCAATCATCACCATCAGCAGGCAAAGCCCTAACGAAACAATCAGCAGGATTTCATCGCTGATGAAACGTTTGATTTTATTTATCAGGGTAGGGAGGAGGTAAATACCCAGCACAGACCAGAAAACCAGGAACGAAACCAGTTTCAGCAGGCTGCCCAGCAAGGCTGTTCCTTCGAACTGGCTGCTTGCCGCCAATGTGGACAAGACGACCAGCATCACGACCCCCACCAGATCTTCCACTACCAGAATTCCCATGACGATGCCCGTGAACTTCTGCTGGAGAAGATTCATGTCGTTGAATGCTTTGAACACGATTGCCGTGGACGACATGGACAGCATGCCGCCCAGGAAAAGGCTGGTGATATGTGAGAATCCCATCATGTTACCGGCAAAGTATCCTACGGTCATCATGCCGCACACAATGGTGATGGTGGCAATCATCGCACTCAGTCCCACAGTTGAGCAGCTTGCGGAATGAAAATTCCAGCCCCATGGCAAACAACAGGAAGATAACCCCGATGTCTGCCCATATCTTGATGCCGGACGTGTCCGATACCGTAGGCAGGAAACTTATGGAAGGTCCTGTGAAGAACCCCGCTACAATGTAACCAAGGATGACAGGCTGCTTCAGCCACTTGAACACAATCATGACACAGCCTGCTACGACCAGGATAATTCC
The DNA here is from genome assembly GCA_964488405.1 of uncultured Phocaeicola sp. Taxonomy (GTDB): domain Bacteria; phylum Bacteroidota; class Bacteroidia; order Bacteroidales; family Bacteroidaceae; genus Phocaeicola. The sequence continues at coordinate 25,576 of CAZAUU010000031.1, read as the reverse complement.
CAAATCAGAGATTAAAGGTGCTAATTCAGACATTTTTCAGATTTTTGATTTGCGTGCCAAAAGTAATCAAATTCGCATTCCGGCGGGTCACATGCCGTTGCTCCTTAATAATTTTTATACGACGGAAGGAGAAATGAAGGTTTGCCAACTCCTCATTGCAAAATACCTCCAGGGACGTTTAAAATAGTAAAATTTTTCTGTAATTAAATTGAAAAGGTTCTGGGATTGCCAACTTTTGAACCTGTAAAGATTCGTTTATACAAAAGAACTTTCCTATCTTTGCCCTCGGAAGAAAAAACTGTATAACTAAAACATAAGATTATGGAATTTGTAACAAATGAAAAGCTTACCATTGTTGGTGCTGCCGGTATGATCGGTTCTAACATGGCTCAGACTGCCATTATGATGGGTTTGACCCCGAACATTTGTCTATATGACCCTTATGCTCCGGGTCTGGAAGGTGTGGCCGAAGAATTGTACCACTGCGGGTTCGAAGGTGTAAACGTGACTTTTACTTCAGATATCAAAGAAGCACTGACGGGAGCCAAATATATTGTCAATTCCGGTGGCGCTGCCCGCAAGGCAGGCATGACCCGCGAAGATTTGCTGAAAGGCAATGCCGGCATTGCTGAAGAATTCGGAAAGAATGTAAAACAATATTGTCCCGATGTAAAGCACATCGTGATTATCTTTAACCCGGCTGACATCACGGGATTGATCACGCTGTTGTATTCGGGGTTGAAACCGAGCCAGGTTACCACGTTGGCCGCCCTTGATTCTACCCGCCTGCGCAGCGAATTGGCCAAACATTTCGGTGTGCCTATGGATGCTGTGGATAACTGCCGCACTTACGGTGGTCATGGCGAGCAGATGGCTGTGTTCGCTTCCACTGCCAAGGTTAACGGCAAACCGTTGACCGACATCATCGGCACAGATGCCTTGGGCAAAGAGCAATGGGCGGAAATCCAGCAGAAAGTAATCAAAGGCGGTGCGAACATCATCGCATTGCGTGGACGTTCTTCCTTCCAGAGTCCGGCATACGTTTCTATCGAAATGATTGGGGCTGCCATGGGCGGCAAGGCTTTCCGTTGGCCGGCAGGTACATACATCTCAAACGATAAGTACGACCACATCATGATGGCATGGGAAACGTCCATCACGGCAGACGGTTGCCACTGCGCCGCTTTGGACGGCACAGCCGAAGAGCAGGCTGAATTGGATAAGAGTTATGCCCACCTCTGCGAGTTGCGCGATGAAGTGATCGCCATGGGTGTTCTTCCTGCCATTTCCGAATGGAACAAATTGAACCCGAACATTAAGTAAATGCATGGTTATTCGGTTTTGATACCCATAACATAAAATGTGGAAGAATCCCGTAAGTATGGTGCTTGCGGGATTCTTTTCACCTTAATCCGTAATTCCCCGTACCATGATAGATCAAGCCACCATAGACCGGATATTGGATGCCGCGCAAATAGTAGATGTGGTATCAGAGTTTGTCACTTTGCGCCGCAGGGGGGTAAACTACATCGGGTTGTGTCCGTTCCATAACGAAAAGACCCCTTCTTTCAGTGTTTCTCCCAGCAAGGGTGTATGCAAGTGCTTCAGCTGTGGCAAGGGAGGGAATGTGGTACATTTCATCATGGAGCACGAACAGCTCTCATACTACGAAGCGCTGAAGTGGCTGGCACGGAAATACAATATCGAAATCAAGGAACGCGAGCTGACCGATGAGGAGAAGCAGGCGCACAGCCTGCGTGAAAGTCTGTTCGTGCTTAACCAATTTGCGTCCGGATATTTTCAGGATGCTTTATGCAATACGGTAGAGGGGCAACGCATCGGTCTGACTTATCTGCGAGGGCGGGGGTTCCGCGATGATATCATCAAGAAGTTCCAATTGGGTTACTGTCCGGGTGGGCGTGACGGGTTAGCATGCGCCGCCTTGCAGAAAGGTTACCGCGAAGAATACCTGGTAAAGACCGGGCTGTGTTACCGGAAGGAAGACGGCAGCCTGCGCGACCGTTTTTGGGGACGTGTCATTTTTCCTGTACATACTTTGTCGGGCAAAGTGGTGGCTTTCGGCGGACGTGTGCTGAATGTTGCCACAAAGAACGTACAGATGAAGTATGTCAATTCGCCCGAATCAGAAATCTACCACAAGAGTCGTGAACTTTACGGTATTTATTTTGCCAAGCAGGCTATCGTGCGCCAGGACCGTTGCTTTCTGGTGGAAGGCTATACCGATGTCATTTCCATGCACCAGAGCGGTATCGAGAATGTGGTGGCTTCTTCGGGTACAGCCCTGACTACCGAACAGATTCGTCTGATCCACCGTTTCACCAACAACATTACGATGCTTTACGATGGTGACGGTGCCGGCATCAAGGCGAGCATCCGGGGCATTGACATGTTGCTGGAGGAGGGGATGAATGTCAAGGTCTGTCTTTTGCCTGATGGTGATGATCCTGACAGCTTTGCACGTAAGCACAATGCCACCGACTACCAGGCGTACATCAACGACCACGAAGTGGACTTCATCCGTTTCAAAGCCAACCTGCTGATGGAAGAGGCCGGGAAAGACCCTATCAAGCATGCTTCGCTCATTTCAAGTATTGTGAAAAGCATATCGGTCATTCCCGATGCCATTGTCCGCTCTGTGTACATCCGCGAATGCAGCCAGCTGCTTCGGATGGAGGAAAAAGTGCTGGTGGAGGCTACTGCCAAGCTCATCGGGCAAGCCCGTGACAGTAAGTTCAAGGAGCAGCAGCGCAGGCAGCATGCGCAGGCATCGCCAGGGACGCAGGATTCACAGCCGCCCGTTTCTCCCGCACCTGCAACAAATGGGGAGACCTTTTCTCCCGAAGCAGTGGTTTCGCCTTCGCAGCCGAAGGGTGATATTCCGGTGCAAGACGATGGCAATGTTGTCCCTGTGGGAAGCAACGAACAGAAAGTATTCAATGAGAAAGAAGAAGATTTGGTACGTATGTTGGTGCGCTATGGCGAAAGGGTCATGTGTTATGTGGAGGATGCCAATGGAGGACAGATACCGCTGACGGTTGTCGAGTGTATTGCAGGAGGACTGAAGGAAGACGGGCTCCAGTTTCACGCCCCTCTTCACAGGCAGATATTGCAGGAATGTGAGTCCCATCTGCATGAACCGGGTTTTACGGCGGAACATCATTTCATTGCCCATCCTGACCCGGCAATCAGCAAACTTGCCGTTGACTTGGCGAGTGACCGTTACCAGCTGAGCAAATACCATTCGAAAGTCAGGCAGATTGTTACAGACGAAGAACGTCTTTACGAACTGGTTCCCCGCCTGCTGATCGACTTCAAACTTTCTGTCGTGGAAGAAGAGATGAGGCACACCCTCCAGACCCTTGCCGATCCGCTTGTTGCCAGCGACCCGCAGCGTTGTATGGAAGTCATGCAACATTACAAAAAACTGCAAGAAACGCAGAGCCTCATGGCGCAACATGTCGGTGACCGTGTGGTGCTGAAGTTGTGATTCGTCGCCTCAGGAAATTACTGCCCAGTTCACATTCTTTTTCCGTAATTCTTTCAGTTGCTTCCATACCACGGCATTTCCGGGATGTGTCCCTTCGGGGTCTTCCTTGAGCAGGCGTTCGGCTATCCCGCGTACGTGTTGCAGAAGCTGGCCGTCGCGGGCGATGTCGGCGATTTTCAGGTCGAATGCCACACCGCTTTGTTGCGTCCCTTCCAGGTCGCCGGGGCCCCGCAACTTGAGGTCGGCTTCGGCTATCTCGAAACCATCATTGGTGTCTACCATGATTTCGATGCGTTTACGCGTTTCTTCTGTCAGCTTATAGCCTGTCATGAGGATGCAGTAGGATTGGTCGGCACCCCGTCCCACCCGTCCGCGCAGCTGGTGCAGCTGGGATAACCCGAAACGTTCGGCATTTTCGATGACCATGACAGAGGCATTTGGCACATTCACCCCCACTTCTATCACGGTGGTAGCCACCATGATTTGTGTTTCACGGGCAAGGAAACGTTGCATCTCGGCATCTTTTTCGGCGGGTTTCATCTTGCCGTGCACCTTGCTCACTTTGTATTCGGGGAAAACCTCGCACACATGCAGGTATCCGTCTTCTAAGTTCTTGATGTCTATTTTTTCGCTTTCCTGTATCAGGGGGTACACGATATATGCCTGTCTTCCTTCCTGCAACTGCCTGCGGATAAAAGCATATACAAGATGGCGCCGGTTATCGAACTGGTGTATTGTCTGTACAGGCTTGCGTCCCGGAGGAAGTTCATCGATGACCGATACGTCGAGGTCGCCGTAGAGTGTCATGGCAAGCGTGCGGGGGATGGGTGTGGCGGTCATGACCAGCACATGGGGCGGGCATGTGTTCTTGCCCCACAACTTGGCACGCTGTGCCACTCCAAAACGGTGCTGCTCGTCGATGACCACCAGCCCGAGTGCGGAGAAGTTTACCGTGTCTTCGATGACGGCATGCGTGCCTATCAGGATTTGCACCTCTCCCGTCAGCAAGTCTTTCAGGATGGTCTCGCGCCGTTTGCCTTTCACGTTGCCCGTGAGCAGCTCCACACGTACAGGCATGCCCGAAAGGAAGTGGGTCATCGTTTCATAGTGCTGGCTGGCGAGGATTTCAGTAGGTGCCATCATGCATGCCTGGTAGCCGTTGTCGAGGGCAATTAGCATGGTCATGAGTGCCACTAAGGTTTTTCCGCTTCCTACATCTCCCTGGAGCAGGCGGTTCATCTGTTTGCCGCTTCTCATGTCGTGGCGCATTTCCTTTATGACCCGCTTTTGGGCACCGGTCAGCTGGAAGGGAAGGTTTTGTGTGTAAAAGGTATTGAATATTTCTCCTACTTTGCCGAACACCAGCCCACGGAACTTGTCCCGGCGTTCTTGGATGTAGCGCAAAATATTCAGTTGCACGTAAAACAGTTCTTCAAATTTCAGCCTGAGCTGTGCCCGGCGGAGCAAGTCGGGAGTTTGGGGAAAATGGATGTTGCGCAAGGCCTCGGCAAGGGACATCAGACTGTTTTGTGCGATGAGTGCGGGGCTTAACGTCTCGTCAATCACTTCCTGTTGCAATGCCTTGAACAGGTTTTTCATCAGCTTCTCCATCGTGTGCGATGTGAGGTTGCTGCGTTTCATCTTTTCTGTCGTGTTGTAATAAGGCTGTAACCCCATGGCCGAAAGGGTCAGTTCTCCTGCCGGGTCGATATCGGGGTGGGCGATGTTGATGCGTCCGTTGAACACCGTTGGCTTGCCGAATACGATGTACTCCTCGTGTACCTTGTATTTTCCCGTAATATATTTCAGCCCTTGGAACCATACGAGGTCGACAATGCCTGTTCCGTCCGAGAAATGTCCCACCAGGCGGCGATGGCGTCCTTCACCGAAAGTTTCAAAGCTCAATATTTTCCCGCGCAACTGGATGTAGGGCATGTTGCCGTCTATCTCGTGTACATAATACAAGCGGCTGCGGTCAACGTATTTATAAGGGAAATAGTACAGCAAATCCTTGAAGGAGTGGATGTCCAGTTCCTTACCCAATAAGGAGGCACGCTGGGGACCCACCCCTTGCAAGTACATGATATCACGTGTTGACAAATCGGACATATCCTGCTTTTACAACAAAACTTCCGCTATCTTCAGGTCGAAGGGGGTGGTCAGTTTGATATTTTCCCGGTTGCCCTCCACCAGCGCGACCCTATGCCCCCATGATTCTACCACCGAGGCATCGTCGGTGAAGCGGGGCACGTAAGGCTGGGTGTATGCCTGTTTCAATAAGGAAGAGAGGAAAACCTGGGGCGTCTGTACCAATTTGTAACTGTCGCGGGGCACGGTTACACTTGTCCCGTCTTTTTCCACCTGGCGTACAGTTTCCACCACATCAACGACTGGGATTGCAGCTCCTTTTTCTGCCGCTGCCCGGTAACATTCCGCTATCACACCCTGTGCCACACAAGGCCGTACTCCATCGTGCACGGCTACCAGTGCATTCGGTTCCGCAATCAGTTCCAAGCCGTTCTTTACGGAATGGAAACGGGTCTCTCCTCCGTCTGCAATCCGGTGCGGGAGTGTGAAGTGGTAAGTCTGGCAAAGTTGCTTCCAGTAGGCCTGCTGGTCTGGCGGAAGTATCACGATAAGATGGATTGCAGGGTCGCAGGCATGAAAAACTTCCATCGTGTGCATCAGCACAGGTTTCCCTTTTATTGCGAGGAACTGCTTGGGAATCTCTCCTCCCATACGCAGTCCCTTGCCTCCCGCCACAATCACGGCATACTTTTTCATTCGGCAAAAAGCATGCCTTCTTTCACCTCCGCTACTTTCTTTGCTCCTGCAAATTTCTCCAACAGGGCGAAACCGAACGCGGATGCGGCTGCCGGTCCTTTGCCCAGGATGAAGTTGCCGTCAATCTCTACCATATTGCCAGTATATTCGGCACCTTCCAGATACGTGTCAAATCCCGGATAGCAGGTTGCCTTCTTGCCTTTCAGCAAGCCGCGCTTCCCATACACCATCGGAGCCGCACAAATTGCCGCAAGCGGTTTGCCGGCAGCAGCAAAGCTACGTACCAGTTTATCCAATCCGGCATGTGCATCCAGGTTGGTCGCTCCCGGCAGGCCTCCCGGCAATACGATCATTTCCACTTCTTCTTCGTTCACATCCCCGAACATGCAGTCGGCTACGACAGGTACCCCATGTGCCCCGGTTACCGTACGGTTGCTTGTTACAGATACAGTCTTTACATTCAGACCACCCCGACGCATTATGTCGAGCGGGAACAAGGCTTCCACTTCTTCGAAGCCTTCAGCCAAAAAAATACAGATCGGTTTCATACGCTTATCTCAGTTTAAAATAATAAGTTATCGTTCCAGACTGGTTGTTCACTCCTTCTACCCGGTTGAACCGCGCACGTCGTGCCGCTTCTTCGGCGGCGCGGCGTAAAGCCGGATTTACCGTATTGGTACGTTTGTTGATTTGTGTACTGATGACCCTTCCTTCCGTATCTACGACGATAGTCACTACCACACGCCCCTCGTCCTGTACATCGTAAATCGGCAAAGGCAGTCCTTCCGTCCCCAACGAACGGCCGCTCAGGTTGAATACACCGGAAGCGCCCGTACCCGTTGTTTTTCCTGCTTCTTCGTTGCCTGCCGGGCTACCCTGTACTCCGTTGTCGCCATCTTTCCCTGTACTCCCCATTTTCTTCCCTCTCCCGAAGGCACCGGCAATCTTGTCCGATGCAGCTTCGGCGGCTGCCTGTTCGGCCTCGGCACGTTTTTCAGCTTCGGTCTTTTCTTTCGGCAGGGGGTCGGCTTTGACCTCTTCCGATTTTGGCGTGACGGTTTCCGGATTCTGCTTTTGGGGTTCTGGCTGTCCCTTTTCCACTTCGATGGAAGGTTCGTCCTCTTGTGTAATCAAGGGCTGTTCTTCTGCCTCCGCTTCCGCCATGCTTGTTTCAGTCCGGGGGATGAGATTCACTTCCGTCAGGCTGTAAGGGACGGCATCTTTCCCGTTTCCTGTTTCTGCTTCTCCCAACATGACGGGCACTCCTCCCTCTTCCTGTTCCGGGGGAAATGTGAGCACATACAGGAACAGGAAAATGGCCACTGCCGCATGCAGCACAACCGTTCCGATGAATCCTATTAATTTATTTCGCTTCACTTTTTTATTTATTTAAGTGTCAGGCGGCACAGAGCATCAGCGGCCTTTGTCCGGCGGGCGGGTTGCAAGTACCATCTTATAATGGTTCTCGTTCGCGAGGTTCAGCACGCGGATGATTTCCCTGTAAGGGATGGATTCATCGGCATACAAGGCCACATACATGTCCGGTTCGCGTCCCGCACATTCTTGCAGGAATACAGGCACCTCGTCGAGCGTCAACGGCATTTCGTCATTGTTCCCGAAGGCACCATAGTAATTCAGGTCTTTGTCGATGATGACCCTCACCATCGGTTTGGCAGATGTCTGTTGCCTCCCTTGCGGCAGCAACACCTTGATGGCATTGGGTGATACCATGGTAGAAGTAATCATGAAAAATATCAACAGCAAGAATATGAGATCGGTCATTGATGACATGCTGAAGCTGGGCGATATTTTCTGTCTTCTTTTCAGTGCCATAAGCCAGTCATACCTTGTTTGGTTCGTTGATCAAGTCCATGAAAGCCATCGTGCGTGCCTCCATCTGGTTTATCACCTTGTCTACGCGGTACACCAGATGGTTGTAGGCGAACATGGCGGCAATGCCCACCACCAAGCCGCCTACCGTTGTGATCATCGCTTCATAAATACCGCCCGACAGGAGGGTGATATCGATGTTGTTTCCCGCATTTGCCATGTTCCAGAAGGCACGTACCATGCCCGTCACCGTACCCAGAAAGCCCAACATCGGTGCGCCGCTGGATACCGTGGCGATGATGGCAAGTCCGTTTTCCAGTTTTGCCACCTCGATGTTGCCCGTGTTTTCTATGGCAGCCTGTACATCGGCTACCGGACGTCCCATGCGGGTGATGCCCTTTTCTATCATACGTGCTGATGGCGTGTTCACTAACCGGCAATAGTTGATTGCCGACTTGATTTCCCCGCATTTGATGTAATCCCGTATCCGGTCCATGAACAAAGGGTCTTCCTTTCCTGCCTTGCGGATGGCAAAAGCCCGTTCGAAAAAGACATAGAAGGCGATGACCGACATGATTGCCAGTACGACCATGATCCACCCTCCCTTGCATGCCATGTCCCACAGGTTCATTTGCGGTTCTCCCGACACTACGGGGGTCAGCACTGGATTCATACCTGCCACCGTGTCGGCAACGGCTTGTACGGCCAACATTGTCATAGTTATCATATCAGGCAGTTTTTATATTCTTCTACGGTTTTTTTCAGTCCCATGTACAGGGCATCGCATATCAGGGCATGCCCGATAAACACTTCGTCTATCCACGGAATCCCTTCGTGGAAATAGCGCAGGTTCTTCAGGTTCAGGTTGTGACCGGCATTCACCCCCATCCCCAAACTTCGCGTAACCTTTGCCGCCTCTATAAAGGGAGCCAAAGCGGCTTCCTGGTTTTTCGGATATTGGACGGCATACGGTCCGGTGTGCAGTTCCACACGGTCGGCTCCCGCCTTGGAAGCATATTCGATCATTTGCGGGTCGGTTTCCACGAAAATGGAGGTACGGATACCTGCACCGCCGAAGAGATCCATGAGTTCGGTCAGGAAAGACAGGTTCGCTTTTGTGTCCCAGCCGGCATTCGATGTAGTCTGGTTGGGGGCATCGGGCACTAACGTCACCTGGTGTGGCTTTACCCGCAGTACCAGTTCGATAAATTCTTTCGATGGATAACCTTCGATGTTGAATTCCGTCTGCAGGGTGGAGCGCAATGCCAACACATCGTTATAATGGATGTGTTGATCCGGATTTGGATGTACCGTAATTCCGTCGGCACCGAAAGCTTCGCAATCCAAAGCTACCTTTTCCACATCCGGGTTGTTCCCCTCACGCGCATTGCGCAAGATAGCCACTTCGTTTATATTCACACTCAACTTGGTCATATTACATGTATATTTTTTATTATCTTTGCATAAAACTAAAATGCAAAGTTAGTAGAATTTGCTGATAACTGCCTATTTTGCCAAATAAAAGATTAATAAAAAGCTACAAGATATGCAAGATATCCTCAGATTTGCCCTCTTCGGAAACACGTATCAGGAGCACAAATCGGCTCATCTGGCCCACCTGCTCGATATTTTGCGGCGTAAACATGCCGAAGTCTGTATTAGCAGTGATTTTTACATTTTCCTGCACCAGCATACCCGCATAGACTTGGAAGGAGTGGAAGTGTTTCAGGGCAATGATTTCGAAGCAGACATGGTGCTGAGTATCGGTGGCGACGGCACTTTCCTGCGTGCGGCAAGCCGGGTGGGGAAGAAGGAGATTCCCATTCTGGGTATCAATACCGGCAGGTTGGGCTTCCTTGCCGATGTCTCTCCCGACCAGATGGAAGAGGCTTTCGATGAAATTTATGAAGACAGGTATCTGGCGGAACCGCGCCGGGTGATCCACTTGATCACCGAGGGGTATGTGCTGAAAGAATATCCTTACGGCTTGAACGAAATCGCTATCTTGAAGCAGGACAATTCGTCGATGATTACCATCCATACCTATATCAACAAGGAATTTCTATGCTCGTATCAGGCAGACGGGCTTATCATTGCCACTCCCACCGGGTCTACCGGTTATGCGCTGAGTGTGGGCGGGCCAATACTGGTGCCCCAAAGCGGGACAATCAGTCTTACGGCGGTAGCTCCGCACAGTTTGAACATTCGTCCGATAGTGATACGCGATGATTGGGAAATTACCCTCGATGTGGAGAGCCGGAGCCATAATTTTCTGATTTCGGTGGACGGGCGGAGCGAAACCTGCCGCGAAGGAGTCCGGCTCACTATACGCCGTGCCGACTATTTCGTCCGCATCGTGAAGCGTTGCCGGCATTCATTCTTCAACACGCTCAAGGAAAAGATGATGTGGGGAGTTGACTGCCGCATCTGATCCGCTTATGCGGTAAAACGTGGCCGTTCCCGTCGGCTTGTGCGACCGCCTGCGTGGCTCTGGCGGGCCTGTCGTGTTCCTACATGCGGAAGCCCGTGTTGGTTTATTCCCTTTCCCCGTTGTTGTCAAACTTCAGTTCCGGATGGGCAATCGTTTCCATAAGCTCGCGGGGATGAGCCTCCATGCCCATACCAGCAGGCGGTACCGCCAGTCGATGACAACGATGCGCTTTTTGCGGCAGATGGCGCGTACGATGTGGCGGGCTACCTTTTCGGGATGCATCAGCATAGGATACCGTTTCCCGTCATTCAGTAGGGCGGTGGCTACGAATCCGGGACGGATGTCGGTGAAATGCAGGTCTTTCCATCCGTGCAGCTGTGCCAGTTGTTCCAATGCGTCTATATAGGTGTTCTGAAACCGTTTGGTGGCGGAGTAGGCGGGGGCGATGCCCAACCCTTTGGTCCCGGCTATAGAACTGATGACGGCTATGTGTCCTTTGCCCTGACGGGCAAAATGGTGGAAGGCGACATTCGTCATGCGGATAAATCCTGTGACATTGGTTTCTGCCGTGTCTGTTTCGATACCGGGGTTGAGGAGGAAGTTCTGGTGTCCGATGCCCGAACAGTGCACGTAGAGGTCCATGCCTCCCACGTCTTTTATCAGGCAGTTCAATCCGGTATCTGCATCGGACTTCCGGATGTCGATTACACGGTAATGGATGCGCCCGGGTGCTTCTGCCTGGAAAGCTTTCAGCCTGTCTTCCCGGCGTCCGGCGATGCCTAATGTCCAGCCTTCCTGCAGCAGGAGACGGGCTGTTTCGTAGCCGATGCCGGAGGTGGCACCTACGATGATAGCGCGTTTGATATCAGTTTGTTTCATGGTTTTTCCTGTTGGTCCGTATTTCGTATGTAAAAGCTTCCGATGGCGGAACCTTTTCATTCCCTTGGTTATAGTAAAAACATCCGGCAATGGGGGCATGCCCGTGGAGGGGGCGGAGTATGTGCGGGAGGCTTTCGCAGAATGCCAGATACGAGTGGTTGTCCATGCGTTCGCCCGTATCATCGCGGAAGCATACGGCATAGTGGTGGAACGGGAAGGCATCCATCAGTTGTCCCACCTCCCTTGCCCGTTCGCGTGCCTCGTGCGGGGAAATGCGGTCGAACAAGTTGGCCACATGGATAAGGACCAGTTCGGGCACTGCTGCATGACGGGTGCGGAATTCCGTGGCCAGGGCTTCCATTCCCGGATGGAAACCGGCTTCGATATCCTCATATCCTGTACTCCGGAAAAAGAGTCGGGTGATGTCTTCTGATTCTTTTGCCGGTGGTATGCCCATGTAGTTGAGCCGGATGTACGGAAGCCGCCGGCATGCGTCGGCCAATGCCAGTGCCGAAGCACCGTTTTCGTAACTCAGGTCGATGAATACCACACGTCCCGAAGTGTGGCGGATGGCAGGGAAGAGCCAGTTCCCGGCAGTTTCGTAGAGCGCGCGTGCGGCGCAATAGCTTCTCCTCATATAATAATAGGCGTAAAGCGCTGCCGTGTCGGATCCGGCATGGGATTGGCGGTAATCGTACTTGCCGTATGCCGTACTCTCGCGGTTGGATGTGTCGTTGACGGTCATGTCCTGTCCGGTGTGGCGGAACAGGATGGCATCGAAAGCCCTCGCAAACGGGACGGACAGCGGATAGTTGGCAGAACGCAAGTCCCATCCTGCCGGATAATCTTCGAGGGGGAAGTTTCCCCGGCAGAAACTTTCCGTATCGGTATGGATATAGCCGTTGTGCATGCGGATGTATTCCATGAGCTTGAAGAAGGTGGGGTTGGCACCCAGGATGTGCGGGTTCCCCGTGAGGAAAAGTTGCTTCCGCGCACGGGTGATAGCCACGTTCAACTTGCGGTCTATCACGGCTCCGTCTTCATGGAAGGTGTTTGCCGCAAGGAAATTCAGTTGGGTTGGTGTGCGCACCGTAAACGAGTAGATGATCACATCACGCTGGCTTCCCTGGTAACGCTCTACCGTGTCGATGCTGATGTCTGCCAATGCGGGGATTCCGAGGCGGGCTATCTCCTTTCGTATCATGGCTATCTGGTTGCGGTAAGGCACAATGACACCCACGGTTTTGTGCGCATCGAATCCGGTGCAGGTAAAGCGGTAGATGCGTTTCACCAATGCCGCTACGATGCGTGCCTCACAAGGGTTGCTCTTCTCGGAGTGGAGTGCATCGTCGGGCATTCCGCTTGTGATGAACACCATGCGTTTCTGCAATATCAGGCGGTCCAAGTTGTCTTTGGGTTCCGCCTGCGGATAAGGAAATATTTCTTTCTGGTGGGGCAAAGGAACCGGTTCCAGGCGTTCACGGTGATAAAAGGCGTAGTTGGGAAAATCGGAGATGGCCGGGTGCATCCGTCCTTGTTTCCGGAGGATACTGCGAAACTCTTCCGGGCTTTGTTTGTAAAGACGTTCGAAAAGCGAATTCCGGCAATCGGTCAGCCCGATTTGTACGAGGAGCGGATCGGTCACCCGTGCTTCCTGTCCGCTTTGTTGGGTTATGGCGGGGAGTTGCTTGTAGTCGCCTATCAGCACAAAGCGTCCTATGGCATTGTCCGTCTTGTGGCGGGCGGAGAGGATTCCGATGAGTTCGGGTTCCAGAATCTGGGAGGCTTCATCGATAAAGGCGGTAGTGAAATGTTTTAAATGGAACAGGTAAGGACGCGAGTTGAGGGCGGTGGTGGTGCCCACAAAGATGCGCGTGCGGACAATCTTTTCCCGGATGTCTGCCAACTTGGAACAGTCTGCAAGGCTGTTTTTCAGCAGGTAAGGGGTGAAACGTGCATCGCACGAGGCTTCGTGTCCCATCCGGATAAAGGGAAAGCGTTCCGCAATGCCCGCTCCGGTGAGCATGGCACAGATTTCGTCTACGGCACGGTTGGTGTATGACAAGAGGAGCAGGGAAGTGTCCGGTTCGGTCAGTTCCTCCTCGATCATGTAACGCAGGGCACATGAGGTCTTGCCTGTTCCCGGAGGTCCTACCAGCAGGAAGTAGTCCGCGCATTGTTTCTCTTGCAAGATGAGCGGGTCGAATTGCCCGTATGATCCGTTCAGTCTGCATTCCGTGTGGCGGGCAGGCGGGCGTTGCCCCAGTAGCAATGCCTTTCTTCCGGCGTCTGCCGAAAGGAAGGCATAAAGTCCGCGCAGGGCGTTGGCGGTGGATATGTCCGATGAGTCGTGTTCGATGGCAAAGGTTTCTCCTTCTCCACCTATGATATCCTTGTTCTGTTGCCCGTTGCGCAACTGGAGGGTGATGCGTTCGGGGCGTATGCTGATGAGGTTCCCTTTCATCAGGATGTGGTGGCGCACATCAGGTTCGCCCCGGTAGGGGTAGAAGATGACGATGTCTCCCGGACGGAAATTGGGGAGGAAATCTTCTCCCTGTCCGGGAAGAGCCAGTTCTATCAGGTCATATCCTTTGCCGGGGCTGCTTTGCCGTTTGCCGATGATGCTCAGTCCGAGCAGGATGTTTCCCGACTCGATTTTCTCCGCCAGCGGTGTGTGCCATGTGCCGGCAAACCCGTGCTGGAAACCGTCCGTTCCTCCCGTCTTGTTTAATATCTGTTCTTTTGAAACGAAGGTGAAGAACCGCCGGAAATAAGCTTGTTCCAACGGGGTGCCTTGCTTTAACATCCGGATAACCTGTTCCAGCTCCGGTTTTTGGTACATGTTCCAAAGCTTGCCTTGTACGCCTTTTTCGTTCAGGGCATGGGTATCCAGCTGTCCGGCAAGGCGGGCAATGCTTCCTTCGCCTAATGCCATTTCTTCTGCCGCAATGCGGTTGCGCAGGCCGATGCTTTCGCGGAAAAGAGGTTCGGTGAAACGTTCCAGCATCAGTCCGTCGGCATATTTCGAGTAAAGCAGCAACGACTGGAGGTCTTCCGTCTTCAGCCCGAAGTTGTACATCAAAATGCCCTGGTAAAGCATCATTTGTACGAAATGGTCTTCTTTGTGTCCGTTCCGGTACTCATCGCGCTTGCCCGATTTCTGTTCTACCAATACCTTGAAATCCTTTTGCAGCATGTCCACCCGTCCTTGCAGTCCCAGTTTCTCGCAGATAAAAGAGGCTTCGAGCAGGGTGTTGTGCGGGTCGAACGCCGGGAGGTTGCGGGGCATGATGTCGCGGATGAACGAGCGGATGTTTTTCATTTGTGCTTGGGCGAGTTTGTGGAAGTCATCGGGAATCTCGCATGTGCAAAATTCCAGGGCAGATGAAGCGAAGAATTTCTTCATTGTGCCGGCATACGTAACGGGAGCATCTTCCTGTTCGTTGACGTAATCATCGAGAAACTGCCCGGCGAGGTTTCCCAACAGGATGTGGTACGTGTTGGCTTTTGGTTTTATCTTGTTGATGAAGAAGTTGTCAGGATGATGCCCGTATTCCCTGAAACATGCCGCCAGCGCACTGATGTCAATCAGGTAGTCCGGATAAAGAATCACCTGGGAAGGAATGTATTCGTGGTTTTCATCCACCTGCACGTCAAGCAGATTTAGCGGAAGGTTTTCCCTGAGTAAACCGTGCAGGTAGGCGAGATCGCCTTGGTATCCCCCCTGCGCATAATTGACTACGATAAACGGGTCTTCATCGCGGTCTGTCGTGGCGAAGAGATGGGTCTTGTCCCAGCTCGACACGATGGCGCGGATATAAGGGATGCGTTGTTGGCGGTCTGCATGGTAAGGCCTGTTCTGTGCAGGGATTTCCGCGAGGAGCGTGGTGGGGATTTCTTCTCCGAAGGCAAGCGAGATGAAACGTGCAAGGGCACGCAGGTCGAAAAGGTAGCTCTCCATATCTCCTTGGAAGGCGGTGCCCATGGCAAGGTGGCCGTTGCGGCGCATCACCTGGATGGCATACTTGTCTGCCGGTGTCATGTGTTTCTTCCTGCACACATAGTCTAACCTTGCAAAAAGGTTGGCAAACGAGAGGGTCACTCCTTCGGTCTGCCCGTAGCACGCTTCCTCCAGCACCCGGTAAAGGGCGATGTACTTGGCAGGTATGTTTTCAGGGGTTGCAGGCGGGTTGTGATGGATGCTTGTAATGCGCCGGTACAGGTCGAATGCCTGGATTTCAAAATGCTCTGGCATCTTCATTCCGTCCCGGTAGGGATATATTGGACACAATATGCCTTTTCCAAATCCGGATAAAGTTTTTGGTAGGTAGCGGTCACATCTTGCATCAGCACCCGTGCCGACACCGTACCCGTGCTTTCCATGATATCGGATGCATCGGCGAGGATGAAGTCGTATTCCGCTCCTCCGGTCAGGTTGATATAGATGGTTCCTGTTCCGTCCGTAGAAAGGGTTTGGGTGAAGATGCCGTGAAGCAGGTTTGTATCCGTGCCTGAAGGATAGACGGTGACCATGCCTTCCGAAAGGTTCTCGTTCGTGTATGTAAAGAGGTATCTCCCTCCGGCCTGTACCAATGACTGACTTTCGATGTCGCTCACGATGGCATTGGTTTGGCTTTGCGTGAGGTTTCCCCCTATGGCTTTTCCCCAGATACGCTCTATTTCATAGGTGGTCGATGGATAGGCCACGGTTACTTGCAGCGACATGGTGTTGCCTGCACGGTCGGATATGATGAGTGTCGCATTGCCCAATGCTTTGGGAAGGATGGTCAGTTCGTTCCCGTCGTATCGATAGTCAATAAGGTCCGTATTGGAGTTTTCAATCGTGTATGAGCCGTTTCCACCGAGGATATGGAAGGAAATCCCTTCGCAGAACAGGCTGATTGTAATGGAGTCGTCGGTGAGCATATCCCCTTCTTCGGAGGCAAGCGAGAGGGTAATGGGATCATACGATTTATCGTCTTTGCACGAGGTGAGGTTTGCAATACATACCGCCAGCACGATATAAAGCAGGCAGGTGAAGTTTTTTCTTTTCATAAGCCGTATGGTGATTGGTATATCGAGTCAAAGATAATGCTTTTTATCGACAGGAATCCCCTAATCGGACTTTTTTTAACTTTATCTGTGTGTAGCCGTATGTGCTGGATGCTGCAAGCGGATGTGTTGGCATCATGAGGCCGGTGTGATGGTATAGTCTCCCGCTTTGCCGGTTATGACCTCTTGCAAGGTTTCCACGGGAGGTACCGTTCCTCCGGTATACGTCAGTTTGGCTTCAGGCGGGTCGAGGGTGACTTGCGCCTCCACGCCCTCTATCGAGTTCAACGCTTTCTCCACATACATGCGGCAGTGGTTGCACATCATGCCTTCCACGCGGTAGGTCCGGACGGATACCGGCGGGTTTTCCGGTTCGGCGGCTTCCGTGTCCGTCCCGTTCATGGAGATAGTCCCGGCAGGTCTCCCGATGTGCTTCTTCCGGAGACGGAGGCTGTTAGTCACCACGCTCACGCTGCTCATGGCCATGGCGGCCCCGGCTATCATGGGATTCAGGAGGAACCCGTTTACGGGATAGAGGATGCCTGCGGCAAGGGGCACGCTTACCAAATTGTAGATGAATGCCCAAAAGAGATTCTGGCGGATGGTACGTGTGGTGAACACTGAAAGGCGGATGGCATCGGAAATCTTGTTCAGGTCGGACGAGATGAGGGTTATTCCTGCCACGTCCATGGCCAGGTCGCTTCCTTGTCCCATGGCAATGCCTAAGTCGGCATGAGCCAGTGCGGAACTGTCATTGATACCGTCTCCCGCCATAGCCACATGCTTCCCTTCTGCCTGCAACTGCTTCACGGCTTCCGCTTTGTCTTGCGGAAGCATTTCGGCCCGATAATCCTGGATGTCTGTTTCGCGGGCGATGGCTTGTGCCATTGTGCGGTTGTCTCCTGTAAGCATTATTACCGTAATGCCTTGGCGTTGCAGGTTTTCAATGGCGGCTTTCGAACCCGGCCTGATGCGGTCGGCTATGGCGAATACACCCCATGCCTGTTCTTCATCGGCAAACCAGACGAGTGTCTTGGCTTCTGCGGCGAGGGCTTCTGCGCGGCGTTGCAGGCCGGATGATATCCGGATGTGTTTTTCGGTCAGCAGCCTGAGGTTTCCGGCATAGTATGTGTGTGAACCGGATTTTCCACGGATGCCCGCACCCGTAATGCTTTCTACTTGTGTAAGGAGAAGGGGATTTCCGTTGTCAGCCTGCTTCCCAAGGTAGTTCACTATTGCATTGGCGAGCGGATGTTCAGATCGTTTCTCTAATTCGCGGAAGAGGGTACGGATGTGCGGGTCTTCGGTTTCCCATACGGCATCGGTCACTACCGGCTTGCCTTCGGTAATGGTACCTGTCTTGTCGAGTACGATGGTGTCTATCTTGCGGGCTATTTCCAAGCTCTCGGCATCTTTGATAAGGATACCCTGTTCGGCTCCCTTGCCCATGCCTACCATGATGGCGGTGGGCGTGGCAAGGCCCAGTGCACAAGGGCAGGCAATGATAAGTACTGTGACGGCTGAAAGAATGCCGTGAGTGAAGCCGTTTTCCCCGTCGAGGATGAGCCAGATAATGAACGTGACCAGGGCGGTACCCATAATTGCAGGCACGAAGACGGAAGCTATCTTATCCACCAGTTCCTGTACGGGTGCTTTGCTTCCCTGTGCTTCCTGCACCATGCGGATGATATGGGCCAGCATGGTGTCGGTTCCCACCTTTTCGGCACGGAAGAGGAAGCTCCCTTTTTGATTGATTGTACCGGCATATACGGCTTTCCCTTCTGTTTTCAATACGGGTACAGGCTCCCCGCTCAGCATACTTTCGTCCACGTAGCTGTTGCCTTCGGTCACACTTCCGTCTACGGCGATGCGTTCTCCCGGCTTTACGGAAAGGATGTCGCCCGGAAGCACTTCGCTGATGTCGGCTGTTTGCGCTTTCCCATCGGGACCGATACGGGTGACGATGCGGGGTTGTAACCCCATGAGCTTCTTTATCGAGTCGGAAGTCTGTCCTTTGGCACGTTCTTCCAACGTGCGCCCTAAGAGGATGAAGGCGATAATGACGCTTGCCGCCTCGAAATAGACATGTGGCGTGACCCCACGTGCGGTCCAGAATTCAGGGAAAAAGAGGTTGAAGAGGCTGAATAGATAGGCAATGCCGGTGCTGTTCGCCACCAGTGTATCCATGTTTGCCGATCGGTGTTTGAACTGTTTCCATGCATTGACGAAGAATCCGCTCCCTAACCAGAACACTACAGGAGTAGAGAGGATCCACATCACCCAGCCGGCGTATGGCATATCCATAAGGAACATGCCGATCACTGCCACGGGCAAAGAGAGGGCTATGGCGCATGCCGTGCGAAACCGCAGCTTCCTATAGCGTTGCGTGCGTGCGTTTTCGGCAATCTCGGCACTGTCTTTTTCCGTATCAGCCACAAGGTCGTATCCTGCTTCCTGCACGGCTTTCCTGAGTTTGTCTGGCGAACAAAGGGAAGTGTCGTATTCCACGGTGGCGGTGGCCGAAGCATAATTCACGCTTGCCGCATGCACCCCTGGCTGGCAGTTGAGGGTCTTGTCCACCCGTGCCGCACATGCCGCACAACTCATGCCCAATACGGGGAAAGTCTGTTTTTTCATGTTCGTACCTTTTTTGTTTTCTATTTGCAAAATTAGAAAACCTTCGTGTTTCCTATGTTATATAATTACGGATATGATTTATATAATCCGTGGCATGGCGGCAGCAGACAGTTTTTTCCGTATGTACTGAAAAGGTAAAGAATATGAAAAAAAGGACATAAAATAGGGGATATGTCAATAAAAAAGTAAAAAAACTCCCCTTCTTCTTTTAATTTTTTTAGTACCTTTGTTCTCGGTATTTATAAAAATGATTAGGTGTATGAGCAAGGTAGTTATCAATTCTTATGAAGAGTTTGAGAAATTGATGGGGCAGGTTATTGGGACTTCCGATTGGCTCGAAGTGACCCAGGAGCGTATCAACCGGTTTGCCGATGCAACATTGGACCACCAATGGATCCACGTGGATGTAGAACGGGCAAAGACGGAAAGCCCTTTCAAAAGTACGATTGTACACGGTTATCTTACCCTCTCGTTGCTTCCGTATTTCTGGAATCAGATTATTGAGGTAAATAACCTGAAGATGATGGTGAACTACGGCATGGACAAGATGCGTTTCGGTCAGGCCGTGTTGTCGGGACAACGTATCCGAATGACAGCGGAGATGCACTCGCTGGCAAACCTACGCGGAACGATAAAGGCGGAAATCAAGTTCTGGCTTGAGATTGAGGGGCAAAAAAAGAAAGCCTTGGAAGGCATCGCCACTTTTCTCTATTATTTCAACTGAATATTGGTGCTTAAATCGAAATAGGCTCTCATGACGGCTTCATTGGCATAAAAACCAGTGAAGCTTTTTTTGTTCTTTTTTTAAACCCAAATCGGTCATTAGAAAATTCCGCTTTCTTTTTGCATGAAATACGCACTGCTTTTAAACAAGAGTTGAGCGATACAATATACGATTGAATTATAATGAGATTGTTATCTTACACTTTGCTTGTAAAGATTTCTAATGACCGATTTGGGTTAAAATAACATCGAAGCGTGGATACCGCAATGCCCGTTTCCTGCCACAGGGCTGATGGAGAGCTGGTGTTCCCGCGCAAACGGGCGTGTGAAGATATACGAGCATCCGGAACCGATGACGGCACCGGCTACCACATCCCAACCATCGTGTTTCTTGCCGTACACCCGGCTCCAGCCTACATAGGTTGAGAGCACGTAAGCTGGCAATCCCCATTTCCATCCATAACGTCGCTGGATAAATGACGCTGCGGCAAACGAAGTGGAGGTATGCATGGAAGGGAACGAATGCCGGTCGCTGTGGTCGGGACGGTCTTTCCTGACGATGTATTTCAGGGCGTAGGTGATTCCTACGGTGGATACGGCGGAAAATACTCCTTGTTTCAGTCCTTGCCAGTCTTTTTGCACCAATACGGCGGTAACTCCTGCTACGGGGAGCAATACCGCACATACATCCCCGGAGGTACGTACCGCCTTGCGTGCTCCGTGTACTTCCGTTTCTTGGGCAGAAACTGGGAACAGTATGATTATGAGCGAAAAAAGAAAGGATGTCAGTAACTTTTTCATGCTAGCAGTCTGTATAGTTTAGGTATGAATATGTTTAGCCCGATTATGACGGAAGCGATTGCCAGCAGCAGTACACCTCCTGCGGCAAGGTCTTTGACACGTCCGATTGCTTCATCATATTGGGATGAAACACGGTCTGCAAGGGTTTCGATGGCTGAGTTGAAGGCTTCTGCCGACAGTACCATACCGATACAAAGGCAAATCAGCATCCATTCCGTCCTGGATAGCCCTAACCAGATGCCCGCCCCAATTACGCACAAGGAAACAAAACAATGTATCCATGCATTATGTTCGTGGCGGATGAGTGACCCGATTCCCCGGAACGCATAGCGGAAACTCCGTATCCTTTTGCGCAAGGTAAAACCGTTGTTTTTCATAATGTCACGCATACTTCTACCGGGCAATGGTCCGAACCGAAGATGTCGGTATGGATGCTGGCGTTTTCTAATCGGTCGGCAAGGCGTGTTGAGGCAAGGAAGTAGTCGATACGCCAGCCGGCATTTTTCTCGCGTGCCTTGAAACGGTACGACCACCATGAATAAATGCCTTCTCGGTCAGGATAAAAATGGCGGAAAGTATCGATAAACCCTGTATCTAACAGCTTTTGGAATTTTTCGCGTTCCTGGTCGGTGAATCCCGCGTTCATACGGTTGGTTTTTGGATTCTTCAGGTCGATTTCCTTGTGTGCCACGTTCAGGTCTCCACATACCAATACGGGCTTTTTCCTGTCCAACCTCTGCAGGTAACTACGGAAATCATCTTCCCAATCCATACGGTAGTCCAAACGTTTCAGCCCGTCTTGTGAATTGGGGGTGTACACTGTTACCAAATAAAATGTTTCCATTTCCAGTGTGATGACCCGTCCTTCGTGGTCGTGCTTCTCGATGCCTAATCCGTAATTGACGGACAGCGGGGTATGGCGTGTGAAGATAGCTGTTCCCGAATAGCCCTTCTTTTCGGCATAGTTCCAGTAGGATGTATATCCATCGAAAGCCAGGTCGAACTGACCTGCCTGCATCTTTGTTTCTTGTAGGCAGAAAAAATCGGCATCCAGCCGGAGGAAAGCCTCGCGGAAGCCTTTTTCAGAACAGGCACGTAGCCCGTTTACATTCCAAGATATGAATTTCATGATTGAAGTATTTGTATTCCTGAAAACTATTTTTTCAGATCAAAGAAATAGCTTAACCGACCGGTGATATACATGTTTCCCGAACGTGAGAACGGGTCTTTCTTCGAATTGTTGTAGAAATCGCTCAGACCGTAGTAATAACGTGCTTCGAGGATAAAATTCCCGATGCCTGTACGTATTTCCAGTCCGCCTCCGCCCACAATACCATAGTCGAACTTCCGGTCTGCCATTTTCCCATATTGGTCGTTGGTGCGTCCGTCGGGTGTCCACGATTCGCTCATGTGCTCGGATTCACCTATCAGGTAACCTATCTGGGGACCTATATTGAATACGAACCGCGCACCATTCCCGTGGTCTTTACCGAAAGCGAGGTGTGCCAGCAACGGGATTTCCAAGTAATTCATTATGCGGTAGTACGTATCTCCTGTCCCGTCTTCAATTACTTCCTTCCAGCCGCGCTGGGAGAAATTGATTTCACCTTGTATGCCACAAAACATGTTGAAGTATTTTTCGCCGATATAGCGTACCGCCACTCCGAATGCCGGACCAATCTGCTTGCTTTGCTTGAAACTCGGATCGATGCTAACTGAACTTATGTTGACTCCGCCCGTCACGCCTACGGATAAATTGCTCCGCTCCTCTTGTAGTTGGGCATGGATTTTCGTTGTGCATACGAGGAGGAGCAGGCATGTCAGAACCGCTGTCGTATGAAGTCTTTTCATGGGTTTACTCAAAATCAAGTTTGATAAGTTCGTACTCCTTGGAGAAGTGTACGAAGAAAATTTTCCGGTTGATGAATCCTCCCCAGTTGTTCACACGCTCAAACTTGAATCCCGTTTGTATGGGTGTCACATGGACGCGGTTCAGGTTGTCTTCTAATTTGCTTCCATGCTCAGCCAATCCTTTCAGGAAGAAATAGCCGATATCGAATCCTAACATGCCGTATTTGGGATAGATGTTTGCCATGTCTTTGCTATACCAGTGGCGGTAGGAATGGGTGAATCGTACCGCTTCCGGGAACAGGTTGTTGGTGTAAAATGATGAATAGAAATATGTGTCCAGTTCGTAGAAATTGGCAAGGAAATCCTGCGTGTAAGTCTGCCATTCCGGATAGCCGAAAAGGTGCATGTCGAAGTTCGGGTGCTCTTTGCGCACAAGTGTGAGTTGGGGTACCAGTTTGGTGAGTGCTTCGCTGCGCGAGGATAGTGGAATGAATATGTTAGCTCCAAGCGTGTCCATCGCGGCTATAACCTTGTCCGGTTCCATTTCCGCTCCAAGCCGGATTTGTGTATAGTGTATGTTGTGGTCTTTCAGTTCGCTCTTCATGCCGTTAATGAAGTCGGCTTTATCAGCATCGGGTGTGTCATCGTCAAGAAACACCACGTTGCTCCGTCCGAACTTGCGCCGGAAATGTTCGTACACCTCCGAGTAAAGGTACGATTGGGGCGTGTTGACCTGGTAAAGCAAAGGGTTGCTGAATACTTGGTCTACTTGGGGGGCGAATGGAATTACCAGTCTGATTTTGTTTTCCTGAGCGAAAGAGGCCACTGAAGAAATACAGGATGCATCCACCGGCCCGATAATCAAATCCATCTGTTTCAGTTCTTTCTGTTTCCCTAAAATGGCATCTGTACCTGCCTTCGTACCTTTCGTGTCGAAAGTGTAGATATCCATTGAGATTCCTTTGCGTTTCAAACTGTCGGCTGCCATCAGGAATCCTTCGTAAAATTCCACAATACGGGTCTGTGCTTCACGTTGTTCTCCGTTCATTTTCGAGAAAGGCAACAACAGTGCGGTTTTGATGGTGCGGATAGATTTCTTGTCGGGTTCGTTCCTTGCGAACAATTCCTTGTTTGTCGGTTCGGTGGCTGGCTGTGTGGATACCGTTTCCGTCTGTGCCTGTTTGGGGAAAGGGATGAAGAGGTAAGTACCTCGTTTCAGCTTTTTCTCTTTCAGGTCCGGATTGGCAGAAATGAGTTCTTCTTCGCTGATGCCATATTCTTTGCTGATGCTGTATATGGTTTCCCTGCGTTGCACTTTGTGCAGGGTTTGCCACTCGTCTTTTTTCTGTTCCGCGGCTTGTGTCTGTACAACGGTTTTGTCTGCGGCAGATGTGTTGCGTGCCGGGATCACGATTACCTGGTTGATGCGGAAATTTTCTGCACTTAATCCAGGGTTGGCGGCACAGATATCTTGTGCCGTGACGCCATATTTTACAGTCAGCTGGTAGAGTGTTTCGCCTGGTCGGATGGTATGGAAGTGGGGGGCATTCCCGCTTCCGTCTGTAGACTGGGGAATCTTTAGTGCTTCGCCTACACGTATCTGATTGTTGCTGTTGGGGTTGAGTTGCACAATGTCATCGGTGGTCACATTGTACATTTTGGCTATCGAGTAGAGGCTTTGTCCTTTGGTTACTGTATGCAAAAAATATCCTGCCCCTTCAGTATTTTGTGAGACGCTATTAAGGCATCCTGCCGTAAGCATGGTTGCCAAGCAGAGGATACGGAAAAATTTCATAATTGCTATTGTTCTGTTCTCTTGTTTTATTCATTCCGCCGAAGCTGGTGAAGGTGGTCGGAAGCTCCGCCGATAATCTTTGCCAAAGGTAAGAAAACTTTTTTTATCCGCCAAATATCCTTTTTGCCCTGCTTGCATCATAAGGCTTGTCAGTACAGCAGAAAATATCAGTCTTATACAGTAATTTCTATCAAGTTATTTTCCGGACCTATAACACAACTCTCGTAGTAACCGTCACCAGTGGTTCTCGGTTCGCTGGCAATCTCATATCCATCGTTACGCAACCTGTCGGTCAGCGCATTGACTTCATCCTTGCTCCCCACATTGATAGATAAATGGATTAGCCATAACGCAAATGGTTTGCATTCCCTCCGGTTAGTCCGGAACGAGTCATGATTTCCAATCGTGCTCCATCATCGAAGGAAAGAAAATAAGATTTGAATCCGGTACGTTCATTGTGATACAGCTTATTGGGTACGGCATTGAAATACCGTACAAAGAAATCCTTTACCTCTTCAAGGTTAAGGACATACATGGCAACGTGTTCTATTCGCATTTTCCGTTAATTTTTTGAAGCAAAGAGACAACCCTGTCACATCAAAGTGTCCCGTTTACAGATTAAAATCATTTGCAAAGTATTGAATTCAGACAAAGTACGGTCGTCCATTGCAAGGTAATCTGGGAATTGACACCACCAGTCTTCCTCAATCTGGTCACTATACGGAGGACGTTATTTGCCAAATTTCTTTTCGAAGAGTTCTTGATTCCTGTTTCCCCATTCAATCATTGCGTCTATAATCGGTATCAATGTCTGTCCCAAAGCGGTAATCGCGTATTCGGAACGGGGAGGCAGTTCGGGATAGATGGTCTTCGACACCAATCCGTCTTCCACCAGTTCTTTCAGTTGCAGGTCAAGCACGCGGGGTGTCGCTTCGGGAAAGACCCTGTGAAGCTCGCTCGGGCGTAAGGGCTTGTGACGCAGTTCATCCAGGATGCATGATTTCCATTTCGAGTCTATCAGGCTCATGGTGAGCCGTAACGGACAATCCAAATCGACGGGTATTTTCCTTTCGTACATAGTCATTATATTTTTATGTCGCGAATGTACATATAATTATTTAAAGTGCTGGTATACCGAATAATTTTTCAGTATATGAATAATTTTTCGGTACTTGTGCAAATTACAGCTATCTTGTAATTTTGTGTCTGGTAATAACACATAAATATATTATTATGAGAGCTAACATTGAAGAGTACAAGGCAGTGGAAGAAGCTGCCATGAAGT
>CAZAUU010000030.1:0-30171 GCA_964488405.1 uncultured Phocaeicola sp. | reverse complement strand
TAGAGCACAACCTTGCCAAGGTTGGGGTCGCGAGTTCGAGTCTCGTTTTCCGCTCCAAGTAGCCCAGGTGGCGGAATGGTAGACGCGCACGTTTCAGGTGCGTGTGTCGAAAGGCATGCAGGTTCGAGTCCTGTTCTGGGCACTTCCTCTGCGGAAATGATTAGTCTCAATGTCCGGTTTTGTCACAGTAAGTGTTGTTGTCCGTGGAATTATTTATGTTATCGGGCTTCACAGGTTCTTGACGTTTTTTCACAACATGTATCCTTTGTTTTTCTTGGCAACTACACAAAGCTTATGTATCTTCGCGTTCCTAAATTATTTAATTGCCAAAATATCAGAATCATTAAAATCTCACAAATATGTTCTCAGGAATAGTAGAAGAATGCGCAAGGGTGGTGAAGGTTGTAAAAGAGCAAGAAAACCTGCACCTTACGTTGACATGCTCGTTTGTAAATGAGTTGACGGTAGACCAAAGTGTTTCGCACAACGGTGTATGCCTTACAGTGGTGCACATCGAAGACAATGCATATACAGTAACAGCCATGAGGGAAACCATAGAATGTTCGAACATAGGTCAGTTGAAAGAAGGTGATGAAGTAAATGTGGAACGGAGTATGTTAATGAATGGTAGGTTGGACGGGCACATCGTTCAGGGACATGTAGACCAACGTGCCACATGTACAGCCATAGATGATGCGAAAGGGAGCTGGTATTTCACTTTCAGCCACGGTTCCCGTCCTGAAATGGTAAGACGCGGATATTTTACGGTCGACAAGGGTTCTGTAACAGTGAACGGTGTAAGTCTGACGGTATGTAATCCGACACAAGACTCTTTCCAGGTGGCAATTATCCCCTATACCTTCGAGCATACTAACTTCCATGCCCTGCGTGTAGGCAGTATAGTGAACATAGAATTCGACATTATTGGGAAATACCTGAGCCGCATGATGGAACTTACCGGAAAGGGCGAGTAAAAAATTCCCGACAGGTTTAAAAGATTAAGAGTTGAAAATGAAACACCATCAGATAAGTTTCATTTTTCAACTCTTTTGAGCCTCTTGTCGGATTCGAACCAACGACCCCGAGATTACAAATCACGTGCTCTGGCCAACTGAGCTAAAGAGGCAGGGCGGGTAAGCTTGCCATATCGCGCCGCTACAACCAACTACCTTTGCTGCGATCAAGCCCTGGAGGATTCGAAGGGAGCTGGCCGTATGGGACTTACCCGTATTTTCATTGGCAAAGGTAGACCTTTTTTTTAATTTCGCAATAGCATTTAAAAAAAAATGCAGTTTTTTACGAAGAAACATCATTTTTCTTTCTTTTATGACAATGAATCAGTACAAAAAACGTACTTTTGCACATTAAAAAAGGATTGAAAAAATAGAAAATGACCACAGAAAGACCAATTTCCATTCAAGAGTATGCAATGAAGTTCGGCACCTATATGGGAATCTTCTGGATTATCAAGTTCATATTCCTCCCTTTAGGGTTTACGATACCTTTGCTGCACCTCTTGTTCATACTTTGTACATTGTTTGTACCCGTATTGGGATACTTGTATGCGCGTAAGTTCCGCAATGCGTGTTGCAACGGAGCTATTTCATTTTTCCGTGCTTTTTTATTTACGGTTTGTATGTATGTTTTTGCAGCCATGCTGGCAGCTGTAGCTCATTATATTTATTTCCGCTATATCGACCAAGGATTTCTTGTTGATATGTACCGGATGCAGCTAAATGAACTCAAGGAGACGGTTCAGGGTGATTTAGGGAAATCGTTCGATAACTTTCTCATAGCATTCGATACGATAGCTTCACTTACTCCCATCCAGCTTACATTCCAACTTATTTCACAAAACGTGTTCTATGGCATATTCCTTGCTCTACCCACCAGCCTGTTAGTGATGAAATACAAAAAGAGACAATAATTATTATTATGGACATATCAATAGTTATTCCTTTATACAATGAAGCAGAATCTTTGCCCGAACTGCATGAATGGATAAAAAGGGTGATGGACGTACACGGGTTCAGTTACGAAATCATTTTTGTCAATGATGGAAGCACAGATGGGTCATGGAATGTCATTGAATCGATAGGAAAAACGAACAAAGAGGTAAAAGGTATCAAATTTCGCCGCAATTACGGAAAGTCGCCTGCATTGTATTGCGGATTCAACCGGGCAGAAGGCGATGTGGTGATTACCATGGATGCTGACTTGCAGGATAGTCCTGATGAAATCCCGGAGTTGTATCGTATGATTACGGAAGGAGGTTACGATTTGGTATCGGGATGGAAGCAGAAACGGTATGACCCGCTTTCGAAGACCATGCCGACCAAATTGTTTAATGCCACGGCACGTGCCGTTTCAGGCATACATAACCTTCATGATTTCAACTGTGGACTGAAAGCCTATCGGCGTGACGTGGTAAAGAGCATCGAGGTCTATGGCGAGATGCATCGGTATATTCCTTATCTGGCGAAAAACGCCGGATTTGTAAAAATAGGCGAAAAGGTGGTGCACCACCAGGCGCGGAAGTACGGAAAGACCAAATTCGGGTTAAACCGTTTTGTCAACGGATATCTGGATTTGATAACTTTGTGGTTTTTGTCAAAATTCGGTATCAAGCCGATGCACATCTTTGGTTTTTTGGGCTCAATCATGTTCGTGCTGGGATTTATCTCAGCGGGTGTCATCGGTTTCAGCAAGTTGTATGACATGTACGGAGGTTATTCTTACAGGTTGGTAACGGACAGTCCATACTTTTACCTTGCCCTTGCTACCATGATTATCGGGACGCAACTGTTTCTCGCCGGATTCATAGGTGAACTTATTGTCCGCAATGCCCCCGAACGCAACCGGTATCAAATAGAAAAGGAGTTGTAATCATGAAAAAACTACCGATATTGTTCTGCATGCTCATATTGTCAGGATTAGTAGTTTCCTCGTGCGATGTGGAAAACTGTTCAACCAATACCTTGGCATATCTGCACTTCTCATTAGTGGACCAGGACGGCAAATCATTCAATACATCAGACACCATAACCATTATCGGAGAAACTACGGTAAATGATACTTTGGTATCCGATACATTGATAAATCAGGAAACGGGAGCCAGCAGTTTCAGCCTTCTTTTGAGTTACAACGACTATACACGTTTTGTATTCGCCTATACCAGTCTGGAACGTCAATATATCGGAACGGATACGATCCGTATCGACCATCGCAATATCCCATATTTTACCAGCTTGGATTGTGGCACCATGATGTTTTATGAGATTACACAAGTGCAGTATACCCACCATCGCCTCGACTCCCTGACCATAACCAACCCGAATATAGACAACAATGAAAAAGAGAACATCAAACTGTATTTCACTGTTACTGATCTTGATTAACGGTCTGCTCCTGCCTTCTGCCGCATGGGGACAGAAGAAGGGTAAAGAGGAGCTGAAAGCCGATTACAAGGCTTCGCCGCTCTATCAGGGAAGCTCTATAGGCGTAGAAGTGTCGGGAGCGGCCAGCTATTTATTCGGTGGAGATGTGCTGAGTGTGGATGTATTGCTGCAAAGCAACTTGAAAAACCGATTCTTCCCTGTCATGGAAATCGGCTACGGCAAGACGGATGCGATAAACGATTCCAATGACTTGCATTATAGTACGTCGGCGCCCTATTTCCGTATCGGCATGGACTACAATATATTTTACTTGAAACCATATCTGCCCGGATTCCTCTATGTGGGATTGCGTTACGGCATGAGTTCGTTCACCTACGATGTAGACGGTCCCGACATGGAAGACCCCAACTATGGGGGACAGATTGTGCCTTTTTCCTATTCGGGAATAAAAAGCAATGCAAGCTGGGTAGAAGGTGTGGTGGGCATCAAGGTAAAGATATACAAAAGTTTCCACATGGGATGGTCGATACGGTACAAAAGACGTATGAGCATCCGGAATGGTGAAAATTCCAGACCGTGGTATGTGCCGGGCTTCGGGGAAAATTCCAGTACTTGCTTTAAGATGACTTACAACTTAATCTATAATCTTCCTTTTTAGTTTTAGTATATGAGCATACTCGAAATCTGTTTACTCGCTGTCAGTCTGGCAATCGACTGCTTCACGGTTTCCGTTACCAGTGGGATTGTTTTACGGCGTATCCAGTGGGGTACATTCTTTACGATGGCTTTCTTTTTCGGCTTTTTCCAGACACTGATGCCGTTGTTGGGCTGGTTCGGTGCCAGTCATCTCAGCCATTTCATCGAAGTATACGACCATTGGGTAGCATTCGCCCTGCTTGCCCTTTTGGGTGTCCGCATGATACACGAATATTTCAAGGACAGTGGAATTTGCAGTTTCGATCCTACCAAATTGAAAGTTATTCTCACTCTTTCCATAGCCACCAGCATCGATGCCCTTGCCGTAGGAATTTCGTTTGCATTTACTGGATATAAAGAATTTGGACAATTGACGTTCCCTCTACTGGTCATCGGACTGGCTTCATTTGTCATTTCCTTGGCCGGAAGTCTCATCGGTGTCTTTTTCGGGAAACATTTCAATCTGCGCATGGAATTGTTCGGCGGATTGGTGCTGATAGGAATTGGCGTAAAAATATTGGTAGAACATCTTTTTTTCAATTCCTAAAACAAGAGTCCTATGGTGAACAGAAACAACCTCAAGTGGCAACTTCCCTTTTTTGCATTGCTCATTATTGGTACAATATGGATCCTGTACAAGCAGGCACCTTACCAGACCGACCAAGGATTGGCATTCGGGACCTTGTACAAGGTCGTCTATCAATCGAAGGAAAGCCTGAAAAATGAAATTGAGGAAGAATTGCAAAAGGTGGATTTTTCGCTTTCCACATTCAATGAAAATTCCACCATTACTCGTATCAACAGGAATACGGACATGCGGACAGATTCACTGTTCGTCTGTGTGTACCGGTTGTCCGAACGTATCTCTGAAGAAACTCACGGAGCTTTTGACATTACGGTAGCCCCGCTTGTCAATGTTTGGGGGTTTGGTTTCGAAGATGCCACGGATGTGGATTCACAGGCTATTGACAGTATCCGTCAGTTCATCGGATTCAGGAAAGTGAGTCTTAACAACGGGAAAATAGTGAAAAGCGATTCACGGATTATGCTTGACTGCAGTGCTGTGGCAAAAGGATTCGGAGTAGACTGTGTGGCACGCCTGCTCGACCGGAAAGGTATCCGTAACTATATGGTTGATATCGGTGGTGAAATGGTGATGAAAGGCCAAAATGACCGGCAGGAACCGTGGAGCATAGGCATCAACAAGCCGGTGGACGACTCGTTGGCTGTTAATCAGGAATTGCAGACCATACTCCGGATTACTGATGCAGGTCTTGCCACTTCGGGCAATTATCGTAATTTCTATTACAAAGACGGAAAGAAATATGCACACACTATCGACCCTCGTACCGGTTATCCTGTGCAGCACAATATCCTTTCTGCCACGGTGGTTGCAGAAAATTGCGCTACGGCGGATGCCTATGCCACCTCCTTCATGGTGTTGGGGCTTGATTCTGCCAAGGCAATCTGCAAGGCTCATCCGGAATTGGACGCATATTTTATTTATACCAAAGACGATGGGGGAATGGATATTTATTATACGGAAGGTATGGGAAAATATATCAGCCGACAAATGGAATGAATATCTTGTAAGCCGAGAAAAGGGTACTTAATAAGAGAGCTATCAGTAAATACCAGAAATATGAAAGAGACAAACAAAAAAACTGCGGGACTGCCGGAAAATGCGTTCCGTCCATTGAAGCCGGGTGAGGAATATCATCCCCTGATGTCGCCCGAAAGAACTTATCCGGAAGTTAACGTCTGGTCGGTAACGTGGGGAATCGTCATGGCAGTGCTGTTTTCGGCTGCATCGGCTTATCTTGGGCTGAAAGTAGGGCAAGTATTCGAAGCGGCTATTCCCATCGCCATCATTGCTGTGGGAGTATCCAGTGCAGCCAATCGCAAAAGTGCGTTAGGCGAAAATGTCATTATCCAGTCTATTGGGGCTTGTTCGGGGGTTATTGTGGCAGGAGCTATTTTTACCCTGCCTGCCTTATATATCCTTCAGGACAAATATCCAGAAATGACCGTCAATTTCTTACAGATGTTCATCAGTTCCTTATTGGGAGGTATTCTGGGAATTCTGTTCCTGATACCGTTTCGGAAGTATTTTGTCAGCGAAAAACACGGTGAATACCCTTTCCCTGAAGCTACGGCAAGCACACAAGTGTTGATTTCGGGAGAAAAGGGAGGAAGTCAGGCCAAACCGTTGCTTTTTGCCGGTCTGGTAGGAGGACTGTACGACTTCGTGGTTGCTACTTTCGGCTGGTGGAACGAAAACTTTACCACCCGCGTATGTGGTTGGGGGGAAATGGTAGCCGACAAGGCCAAGTTGGTGCTGAAAATCAATACCGGTGCTGCAGTATTGGGATTAGGCTATATCGTAGGGCTGAAGTATGCCGCCATCATCTGTGCAGGTTCACTTGCCGTATGGATTGTCATCGTACCTGGAATATCATTCTTATGGGGTGACCAGGTGTTGAATGCATGGAATCCTGCCATTACGCAGACAGTAAGTTCGATGTCACCTGAAACCATCTTTACCGAATATGCCAAAAGTATCGGTATCGGCGGTATAGCCATGGCAGGCATTATAGGTATCGTCCGTTCGTGGAGTATCATAAAAGGTGCCGTGGGGCTTGCCGCTAAGGAAATGGGGGGCAAAAAAACAGAAACCAATATCGTACGTACCCAAAGAGATCTGCCGATGAAAATCATTGTTGTCGGTTCGATCATTACCATCATCTTGACAGCTCTCTTTTTCTATTTGGATGTCATGCAGGGCAACCTGTTGCATACTATAGTAGCCATTGTCCTGGTGTCAGGTATCTCATTCTTGTTCACTACTGTCGCTGCCAACGCCATTGCGATTGTAGGCACGAATCCTGTATCTGGCATGACGCTAATGACATTGATTCTGGCATCTGTAGTTATGGTTGCCTTCGGCCTGAAAGGTTCTGCCGGGATGGTTGCGGCTTTGATTATGGGAGGGGTGGTCTGTACCGCATTGTCTATGGCAGGCGGATTCATTACTGATCTGAAAATCGGTTATTGGTTAGGGACTACACCGTCAAAACAGCAAACATGGAAGTTTTTGGGCACATTGGTATCAGCGGCTACGGTAGGTGCCGTCATCATGATTCTGAATAAGTCATACGGATTCTCTTCGGGGGCGTTGGCTGCCCCGCAGGCCAATGCCATGGCTGCCGTCATCGATCCATTGATGAACGGGGTATCAGCTCCGTGGTTGCTTTACGGCATTGGGGCCGTGTTGGCTATCGTGCTTACTTGGTTCAAGGTGCCTGCGCTCGCTTTTGCTTTGGGTATGTTCATTCCGTTGGAGCTGAACCTCCCGCTTGTTGTAGGGGGAGCTATCAACTGGTATGTCACCACCCGTAGCAAAGATCCGGAAGTAAACGCCGCACGCGGTGAAAAGGGGACTCTTCTTGCATCGGGTTTCATTGCCGGAGGGGCACTGATGGGAGTTGTAAGTGCCGCTATGCGTTTCGGCGGCATCAATTTGGCGAACGAGGCGTGGATAGAAAATCCAATAAGCCAGGTAGTATCCCTCATTGCTTATATATTCCTTATTATTTATATAGTAAAAGCCAGTATGAATATCCGGAAACAGTAATTGTCCACAAGATAATATATCATTGTTCATTAAATATTTATCACCATGAAAAAGTTAGTATTGATAAGTCTGTTGTTTACTTCGACATTGTTACAGGCACAAGATCCTATTGAAATTAAACTATGGCCCAATGGAGCACCCGTTGACAATGGCATGACGGAACAAGTAGAGAATGGTCCGATTTATGTGGCAGAACCTACACTGAGCGTATATCCGGCCAAGAATGGCAATGGACTTGCCATTGTGATGTGCCCTGGAGGAGGGTATGCCCACCTTGCCTTGTCGCACGAAGGGCATGATATGGCGAGTTGGTTCAATGCCCAGGGCATTACATACGCTGTATTGCAATACCGCATGCCCAACGGGCATGATGAAGTACCTTTGAGCGATGCCCAACAAGCTTTGCGCATCATGCGCCAGCATGCCGAAGAATGGAATATCCGGAAGGTAGGAATTATGGGAGCTTCGGCAGGTGGGCATCTGGCAAGCACTGTGGCTACACATTTCACCGATTCAGAAACACGTCCGGATTTCCAGATCCTCTTCTATCCGGTCATTACAATGGATCCGGCATACACCCACATGGGGTCACATGACAATTTGCTGGGAAGGAATCCTTCGAAAGAACTTGAACGGAAATATTCCAATGAATTGCAGGTTACTCCCGAAACCCCTCAGGCATTCATCATGCATAGTACCGACGATGGCGCTGTCCCCGTGGCCAACAGCATTAATTATTATATCTCGCTGGTAGGCAACGGTGTGTCGGCAAGTTTGCACACTTATCCTGTCGGTGGACATGGCTGGGGATTCCGTGACAGTTTTCCCTACAAACGCCAATGGACCGGTGAATTGGAGAAATGGTTGCGCGAAATAGGGAGGTAAGGTTCGTCTCTTTGTTCTTGTTTCTCAAAATAGTGAATCCACGGGTTCGTCCCTTGGGATGAATCCCAAAAAAAATACCAGGGCATTGGTGAAATTCAATTATTATTTGTAACTTTGCCACTCGATTTACAAAGTGCAGATTTGGAAGAACTTGAATTATATGATGTGGATTTGAAAAGAATGTCGCAAGATACATGTTATTATGAATATGTATTGGATGACAGTTTTTTCAAGGCTATTGATGCCCCGGAAATACGGAAAGGAAATTTGCATGTCAGACTTGAAGTAAAGAAGGGTATAAGGGATTTTTTATTGCACTTTTATATCAAGGGGGAAGTGACTGTGCCATGCGACCGTTGCTTGGATGATATGTCGGTTTGTGTTGATACTGCCGACCCGTTGAAAGTAATATGGGGTACTTCCTTTTCCGATGAGGGGGAGTGGGTCGTTGTGCCGGAAGACAAAGGTGTCATCAATGTCGCATGGTTTGTATACGAATTTATTGTGCTTGCTTTACCTGTCCAGCGCATTCATCAGGCTGGTGAATGCAATGAGGAAATGGTGAAGTCGTTGAACAAATATTCGTGCATAAAGGATGATGGGTTCTTGGGACAAGAAGAGGAGTTTGAGGAAGGGAATGAAATTGAAAGTATTGATCCGAGATGGAATGGTTTGAAAAAAATATTGAATAATAATTAAAGTAAAGTTTTAGAAAAATGGCACATCCTAAAAGAAGACAATCAAAGACGAGAACTGCAAAGAGAAGGACTCATGACAAGGCAGTTGCTCCTACATTGGCTATTTGCCCTAATTGTGGTGCATGGCATGTTTATCACACTGTGTGTGGAGCTTGCGGGTATTACAGGGGAAAATTGGCAATCGAAAAAGAAGCGGCTCTTTAAAAACACTTTGTTGAACGTGTTTGTGCGATTCACAAAAAATAAAGCCGGAGAGCTTTCGGCTCTTCGGCTGTTTTATATTGCATAAGTTAAATAAGGAATGATGGAAAGAATTAATGCTGTAATAACAGGAGTCGGCGGATATATACCTGATTATGTTTTGACAAATGAGGAATTGTCAAGGATGGTCGATACCAACGATGAGTGGATTATGACTCGAATCGGAGTGAAAGAAAGACGCATCTTGAATGAAGAAGGTTTGGGTACTTCTTATATGGCACGTAAAGCTGCAAAGCAGTTGATGAAAAAAACGGATTCAGATCCGGATTCTATCGATTGCGTTATTGTGGCTACTACAACTCCTGACTATCATTTCCCTTCTACAGCTTCAATTTTATGTGATAAATTGGGGTTGAAAAATGCGTATGCGTTCGATTTGGAGGCAGCTTGCTGTGGATTTTTGTATGCTGTGGAAGTCGCGGCAAGCATGATCCAGTCAGGCCGGCGTAAGAAAGTCATCGTTGTGGGTGGTGATAAGATGTCTTCAATGGTGAATTATTCGGACCGTGCCACTTGTCCGATTTTTGGTGATGGGGCTGCCGCCTGTATGGTGGAAGCTACAACTGAAGAATATGGTATTGTGGATTCTATCTTGAGAACCGATGGAAAAGGTTTGCCTTTCTTGCATATGAAGGCAGGCGGTTCTGTTTGTCCACCTTCTTATTTTACTATTGACAACAAGATGCATTATTTGTATCAGGAAGGGCGGACTGTCTTCAAATATGCCGTATCGAACATGTCGGATGTGACGGAAGAGATTGCCCGTAAGCATGGATTGGACAAAGAAAATATTGACTGGATTGTTCCTCATCAGGCCAATTTGCGTATCATTGATGCAGTTGCTTCCCGTTTGGAAGTGCCTTTAAGCAAAGTGATGATTAACATTCAACGTTATGGCAATACCAGTGCAGGTACGTTGCCGCTTTGCTTATGGGATTATGAGAAACATCTGAAAAAAGGCGACAATATCATTCTCACTGCATTTGGTGCCGGTTTTACATGGGGTGCTGCCTATGTGAAATGGGGATATGATGGCGATAAGGTGTAAATTAAGATAAAAATGGAACTTAAAAACGCATCCCGGTCGATGCGTTTTTTTGTATGGCAGTAAGATAGGTTATGCATAAAGCTGGATTTGTAAATATTGTAGGTAATCCGAATGTCGGTAAGTCTACGTTGATGAATTTATTGGTGGGGGAACGTGTTTCTATTGCTACTTTCAAGGCGCAGACTACCCGTCACCGTATTATGGGAATCCTAAATACGGACGATATGCAGATTGTTTTTTCGGATACACCGGGAGTGTTGAAACCGAATTATAAGCTTCAGGAATCCATGTTGAACTTTTCCAGGTCCGCACTGGCCGATGCAGATATATTGCTTTATGTAACTGATACGGTAGAGCGGGCGGATAAAAATGCCGATTTCATGGAAAAGGTAAGGAAAATGGAGGTGCCTGTCTTGGTGCTCATCAATAAAATTGATTTGACCGACCAGGAAAATTTGGTCAAGTTAGTGGAGAAATGGCATGAATGGTTGCCTGATGCCGAAATTATTCCGATATCAGCTAAGGCCAAGTTTAACATAGACATCGTGATGAAGCGCATAAAAGACTTGTTGCCGGATTCTCCCCCTTACTTCGGGAAAGATCAGTGGACAGACAAGCCTGCGCGTTTCTTCGTGACGGAAATTATTCGTGAGAAGATATTGTTGTATTACGATAAGGAAATCCCTTATGCAGTGGAAGTTGTGGTAGAACAGTTCCGGGAAAGTGTCAAGCATATCCATATCCATGCCGTAATTTATGTGGAACGTGATTCCCAAAAGGGTATTATCATAGGACGGGAGGGGAAAGCTTTGAAGAAAGTGGCTACCGAAGCCCGTCGTGAGTTGGAACGTTTTTTCCGTAAATCCATTTACTTGGAGGTTTTTGTGAAAGTGGATAAGGATTGGAGAAGTTCCGAAAAGGAACTTAAAAATTTTGGTTATCAATTGTTGGATTAATTTCGGCTGGGACAGCTGTAACAAAGAAGGAATATGAGAAATTTAGTAGCAATCGTAGGACGTCCCAATGTGGGGAAGTCAACACTGTTTAACCGCCTGACCCAGACTCGTCAGGCTATCGTGAATGAACAGGCTGGTACAACCCGCGACCGCCAGTATGGCAAGTCGGAATGGCAAGGGAAAGAATTTTCTGTAGTGGATACTGGAGGTTGGGTGGTTAATTCGGATGATATTTTCGAGGAAGAAATCCGGAAACAGGTCATTGTGGCTATTGATGAGGCCGATGTCATCCTGTTTGTAGTGGATGTCATGAATGGAGTGACCGATTTGGACATGGATGTGGCTACCATCCTGCGTGGTTCCAAGACCCCTGTCATTGTTGTGGCAAATAAGACCGATAATAATAAGTTGCACTATTATGCTGCTGAGTTTTATTCATTAGGTTTGGGTGATCCGTGCTGTATATCTGCCATGAGTGGCAGCGGAACAGGTGATCTGCTTGATCTGGTAGTGGATAAATTCAAGAAGGAAAGTGGAGAAATGTCCGATGAAGGTGTCCCCCGTTTTGCCATAGTGGGTAGACCGAATGTGGGCAAGTCTTCCCTTGTCAATGCTTTTATTGGAGAAGAACGCAACATTGTGACTGATATTGCGGGTACAACGCGTGATTCCATTTATACCCGTTACAATAAATTTGGCTTTGATTTCTATTTGGTGGATACGGCGGGTATCCGGAAAAAGAATAAAGTCAACGAGGATTTGGAGTATTATTCGGTAGTCCGTTCCATCCGCTCGATAGAGAATGCGGATGTGTGCATCCTGATGTTGGATGCAACGAGGGGAATCGAGGGGCAGGATTTGAATATTTTCTCTTTGATACAGCGTAACCAAAAGGGATTGGTAGTTGTTGTAAATAAGTGGGATTTGGTGGAAAACAAGTCGGATAAGGTCATGAAAGGATATGAATCCGCTATCCGTGAGCGTTTGGCTCCATTTACAGATTTTCCCATTATCTTTACTTCCGCATTGACGAAACAGCGTATCTATAAGGTGCTGGAACGTGCCAAAGAAGTGTATCAGGCACGTACCGCCCGCATATCTACATCTCGTTTGAATGAGGCCCTGTTGCCTTTGATTGAGGCCTATCCGCCCCCGTCGAATAAAGGGAAATACATTAAAATCAAATATGTTACACAGCTTCCGAATACCCGGATTCCTTCTTTTGTCTTTTTTGCAAACCTGCCTCAATATGTAAAAGAACCGTATAAACGTTTTTTGGAAAACAAAATACGCGAACGTTGGCAGCTTTCGGGTACACCAATTAATATCTTTATCCGGCAGAAATAGGACAGTAGTGCATGGGATGGTGTTTATCTCGTTCCTTTCAAGCCTTCGTCCTTTACTTTCCTTAGCAGGTCGGAGGCAAAGATAAAATTGTTCAGGCGTTCATTGGTCGAGGTAAATACTTGGTCTTTGTTTCCTTCCCATTCTTTATGCCCTCGGTCGATAAAGAGAATGCTTTCCCCGATGCCCAGTACGGAGTTCATGTCGTGGGTATTGATGATGGTGGTCATATTGTATTCGGTTGTGATACCATGTACCAGATCGTCAATGACTAATGAGGTTTTCGGGTCGAGTCCTGAATTAGGCTCATCGCAAAATAGGTATTGGGGCTGTAAGGCGATTGCCCGTGCGATGGCAACACGTTTCTGCATGCCCCCGCTTATTTCTCCCGGGTATTTGTTCTGTGCATCGAGCAGGTTTACACGATCCAGACAGAACTGGGCGCGTTTCACGCGTTCGCGGTAGGTCTTTTCCGAAAACATGTCGAGCGGGAACATCACGTTCTCCAATACCGACAACGAATCGAATAGGGCGGCACTTTGGAATATCATACCCATTTCTCGGCGCAGTGCTTTTTTTTCGTTCTTATTGATTGAGAGGAAGTCACGTCCATCGTACAATATTTCCCCCTGTTCCGGTACGAGAAGTCCCACTAAACATTTCATCAGTACGGTTTTCCCCGAACCGCTTTGTCCGATAATCAGGTTGGTCTTGCCGTTTTCAAAAGTGAAACTGATATCGTTCAGTACTGTGCGGGCATCGAATGATTTATAGAGTGACTTTATTTCTATCATGTCTGTTAGCTAAGTAATTTGGTTAGTATTAAGTCGGAAAAGAGAATTAGCACACTGCTCAATACCACAGAGTCGGTACTTGCCTTACCCACGGCTATCGAACCACCTTCTACCGTATAACCGAAGAAAGCGGACACGCTGGCGATAATGAAGGCGAAAAACAGAGATTTGATAAAGCTGCACCATACATACCATTCCACAAAAGCATATTGAAAACCGTATTCTAAGTCTGTAGCATTCATGATGCCTGTCCATGCTGCGCAAAACGCGCCGAACATACCGGCGAAGATACTGAATGCCACGAGTATGGGAATCATGGTCATCAAGCCCAACACTTTCGGGAGAATCAGGTAAGAGGCGGAGTTGATACCCATAATCTCGAGTGCGTCAATCTGCTGGGTGACACGCATCGTCCCCAATTCGGACGCAATGTTGGATCCTACCTTGCCCGCGAGAATCAGGCACATGATGGAAGAAGAGAACTCCAGCAACAGAATTTCACGGGTGGTGTAGCCTACCACAAAGCGGGGCATCCACGGACTTTCAATATTCAGCTTGACTTGGATGCAGATGACGGCACCGATGAAAAAAGAAATCAACAAAACAATGCCAATGGAATTGATACCTAACTTCTCCATTTCGTTCACGTATTGTTTGAAAAACATGCGAAAACGTTCGGGACGGGAGAATACTCTCCCCATGAGTATGAGGTATTTTCCTAAAGTAGAAATTGGCTTTACCATATTCGTATTTCTAATTTTGCGCAAAAATACTGCTTTTTTAGCTATATTATAATAAAAGAAAGAATGAAAATGAAACGAATGACCACATAACCCAAGTTTTTTACTACTTTTGCTGAAAATTTCTATCACGAGGCGAAAAGGCATGAGTATGGCAGAACAGGACAACCAGCAACAGGTTTCGGAGGAGTTCGAGCTCCCTGCCGATGGACGTATGGTGCTCCGTACGGAAAACTTGGTGAAAAAGTATGGTAAGCGCACGGTTGTAAGCCATGTTTCCATCAATGTAAAACAAGGTGAAATTGTCGGCTTGCTGGGTCCCAATGGAGCAGGGAAGACCACCTCTTTTTATATGACGACGGGGCTTATTGTCCCCAATGAGGGGCATATCTACCTTAATAATCAGGATATCACCAGTTATCCTGTCTACAAGCGTGCACAAAACGGAATCGGTTATCTGGCTCAGGAAGCCTCCGTATTCCGTAAGATGAGTGTGGAAGACAATATTGCTTCAGTGCTCGAATTGACTGATAAACCGGTTGAGTACCAGAAGGAAAAGTTAGAAAGCTTGCTCAATGAATTCCACCTCCAGAAGGTGCGCAAGAATTTAGGCGACCAGCTTTCGGGAGGTGAACGCCGGCGTACAGAAATTGCTCGTTGCCTCGCTATCGACCCCAAGTTCATCATGCTGGACGAACCGTTTGCCGGTGTTGACCCGATTGCCGTAGAAGATATCCAGCATATCGTGTGGCGGCTGAAAGACCGGAACATCGGTATCTTGATAACCGACCACAACGTACAGGAAACCTTGAGTATCACCGATCGTGCCTATCTCCTTTTTGAAGGTAAGATTTTATTCCAGGGTACGCCCGAAGCACTTGCCTCCAATAAGATTGTGCGTGAAAAATATCTCAGCAACAGTTTTGTACTCCGCCGGAAAGACTTTCAGTTGCAGGACATACGCGAATAGTCTCCTTTGTCCGTTGGAGAAAGAATAAACCATACTTCTGCCTTGTGGACCATGTGTCCGGGGCTGGGAACTATTTACTGAATTTTTAGATTGACCTTTTGGTTATTGCGAGATAAAACATTATTTTTGCACGCCTATTGTGCATAAAAACGAACATAAATATAGTAAATTAAAATAATAAGTCGGAAATGAATATTTCTTTGCAAAATGTAGACGGGACAAGCGCGGTGCTTGCCGTTCAGATTGAAAAAGCTGACTATCAGGAAAAAGTGGAGAAGGCATTGAAAACCCTCCGTAAACAGGTCAACATGCCGGGATTCCGCAAGGGACTGGTTCCCGTGACACTGATCAAGAAACGATTTGGCAAGTCGGTGTTGGCAGAAGAAGTGGACAAGTTGATGCAGGAAAAGGTGAACGAATATATCCGTGAGAATAAGGTGGAGATGTTGGGCTTCCCGCTTCCGAAAGAAAGCAAGGCGGATTTCGGCATAGATGAGGACTTCGAGTTTACATTCGATATCGCATTGGCTCCTAAATTTACGGTAGATTTGTCGGCTGCTGATAGGGTGGATTATTATGATATCAAC
Organism: uncultured Phocaeicola sp.; assembly: GCA_964488405.1. Lineage (GTDB taxonomy): Bacteria > Bacteroidota > Bacteroidia > Bacteroidales > Bacteroidaceae > Phocaeicola. The sequence goes on along the minus strand of CAZAUU010000030.1, from coordinate 14,160 downwards.
GTGAGTGATGAAATGGTGGATCAGCAGGTGAAAATGTACGCGCAACGTGCAGGCAAATATGAAAAGGTGGAAGATTTCCAGGACAAAGACCTGTTGAAAGGTCTTCTTGCCGAGTTAGACGAGAACGGGAGCACGAAAGAAGGCGGAATCCAAGTAGAAGGTGCCATAATGATGCCTTTCTACATGAAGGACGAAGAGCAGAAAGCAATTTTCAACGGTGTCAAAGTCAATACAGTGATAGTGTTCAATCCTTCGGTGGCATACGGACATAACGAGGTGGAATTGGCTTCGCTGCTGAAAATCAAGAAGGAAGAAGTGTTTGCCCATGCGGGGAATTTCAGCTTCCAGATTGAAGAAATCACCCGTTTGGTGCCAGGTGACCTGAACCAAGAATTGTTTGACCAAGTATTGGGTGAAGGTAAAGCGCACAATGAAGAAGAATTCCGTGCGCAAATCAAGGGAACCATTACAAAGCAGTTTGAGGCGGACAGTGACTATAAGTTCCTGATTGACGTACGTTCGTATGTGTGCGAAAAAATCGGGAAGTTGGAATTTGCCGATGAACTGATGAAGCGTATCATGTTGGCCAACAACAAGGAGAAAGGGGAGGAGTTCGTTACTGAGCACTATGACAAGAGTCTTGAGGAACTGACATGGCAATTGATTAAGGACAAATTGGTAGAAGCCAACGATATCAAGGTGGAGCAGGCTGATATTGCAGCAATGGCAAAGGAGGCTGCGCATGCGCAGTTTGCCCAATATGGTATGCTTAATGTGCCTGACGAGGTGTTGGAGAACTATTCGAAAGAAATGTTGAAGAAACGCGATAGTGTGGAGATGTTGGTAGCCCGTGCGGTGGAACACAAGTTGGCTGCAGTGCTGAAGACACAAGTAACACTGAACCATAAAGTCATTTCTGCTGAAGATTTTAACAAGATGTTCGAGTGATTCTTTTCGTGAGTGGAACAGAATTGCTAAAACATGCTAAAAGAGAAGCTTTTGAACAGGCATACCTTTGAGTGCGTAGAAGTTTTTGTACTTTTGCCCATTCGTAAAGAGGGGAAGCCGGCTTGAAAGCTTCCTTTTTTATTCACAATAAAAATATGAAAAGACGAATGGATGATTTTAGAAAGTATGCCGTCAAACATCTAGGCATGGATAGCATGGTGCTTGACGATGTAATCAGGTCGCAGAGTTATCTGAACCCTTATATTTTAGAAGAGCGCCAGCTCAACGTGACCCAGCTTGATGTGTTCTCGCGGCTGATGATGGACCGTATCATCTTCCTCGGCACGCAAATTGATGATTATACGGCCAATACGTTGCAGGCTCAGCTGTTGTATTTGGATTCCGTCGATTCGGGTAAGGATATTTCTATTTATATCAATTCACCGGGAGGGTCGGTGTATGCCGGCTTGGGCATTTACGATACGATGCAGTTCATTGGAAGCGATGTAGCTACCATCTGCACAGGCATGGCTGCCTCGATGGCTGCAGTGCTGCTGGTGGCAGGCAAGGAAGGAAAACGTTCGGCACTGACCCACTCGCGCGTTATGATCCATCAGCCGATGGGCGGTGCGCAGGGACAGGCCTCGGACATCGAGATTACGGCACGTGAGATTCAGAAAGTGAAAAAGGAACTATATTCAATTATCGCTGAACATTCGCATACCGATTTTGACAAGGTATGGGCGGATTCCGACCGCGATTATTGGATGACGGCACAGGAAGCCAAAGATTACGGCATGATTGACGAGGTGCTTTCGCGTAAGCCTGCGGCGGAATAGAATTTGTTGAAAGGAGGAAAAGTTGGAAAATAAGACAAACAACAGCAGGAGGCGTTGCAGTTTTTGCGGAAGACCGGAAAACGAAGTTGGCTTTCTGATTACAGGCATCAATGGATGTATCTGCAGTGATTGTGCCGAACGAGCTCATGAAATTGTGCGTGAAGCTACACGCCGGAATAAGAAAGGTTTGGGTTTCACGTTGGAAGACTTGCCAAAACCCAAAGACATCAGGGATTTTCTTAACCAGTATGTCATCGGGCAGGATAATGCGAAACGTTATCTTTCGGTAGCTGTCTACAACCATTATAAACGCCTGCTTCAGCCCGAAGATAAGGAAGATGTTGAGATTGAAAAATCGAACATTATCATGGTGGGAAGCACCGGAACGGGGAAGACGCTGTTGGCTCGTACCATCGCCAAGCTGCTACATGTGCCTTTTACGATAGTGGATGCCACGGTATTGACCGAAGCGGGTTATGTGGGGGAGGATATTGAGAGCATCCTGACACGCCTGCTGCAAGTGGCGGATTACAATGTGGAGGAAGCCGAACGTGGTATTGTCTTTATCGATGAGATAGATAAGATAGCCCGTAAGGGTGACAATCCTTCCATCACCCGTGATGTGAGCGGTGAAGGAGTGCAGCAAGGATTGCTGAAGTTGCTGGAAGGTTCTGTGGTGAACGTCCCGCCCCAGGGCGGTCGCAAGCATCCGGAACAAAAGCTTATTCCGGTCAACACCAAGAATATCCTTTTCATTTGTGGCGGAGCGTTTGATGGTATCGAGCGTAAGATTGCCCAGCGGCTTAACACCCATGTGGTAGGATACAGTGCGGCGAAGGAAACGGTTAATATCGATCGTAAAAACCTGATGCAGTATATTGCTCCCCAAGATCTGAAAGCATTCGGCCTGATACCTGAGATTATCGGTCGTCTGCCGATTCTGACTTACTTGGATCCTTTGGATCGTACGGCGTTGCGCAATATCCTGACCGAACCGAAAAACTCCATTATCCGTCAGTATGTCAAACTGTTTGACATGGACGGGGTAAAGCTGGAGTTTAAGCCGGAGGTGTTCGAGTACATTGTCGATAAGGCGATTGAGTATAAACTGGGTGCTCGGGGACTCCGTTCGATAGTGGAGACCATCATGATAGATGCGATGTTCGAAGTACCTTCGCACAAGGTCGGTACTTTCGTGGTAACGTTGGATTATGCGAAAGAGAAGATGGAAAAAGCCAATTTATCGCGTTTGCAGGCTGTTTAAATTGGGGAAGCGGTGGAAAATGTGTTCCTCTGTTGAATTTGTTCCTTATTCTTTTGCGTAATATCAAAAGTTGTTTATAACTTTGTTAAGAAGATCAAGACAATTTCTATGTTACGAAGATAAATAACATCCTTAAAAACAGAGAGACAATGGCGGAAAACATCAATTTAGCGGCACAATTGAAAAAGTATTTCGGCTTCGATACCTTTAAAGGGAACCAGGAAGCCATTATCCGTAACCTGTTGGCTGGAAAGGACACCTTTGTGTTGATGCCAACCGGTGGGGGAAAATCCTTGTGTTATCAGTTGCCTTCCTTGCTGATGGACGGCACGGCTATCGTGATATCTCCGCTTATTGCCTTGATGAAAAATCAAGTTGATGCAATGCGCAACTACAGTGATGAAGACGGGGTGGCGCATTTTATCAACTCTTCCCTGACAAAGTCGGCAATCGACCAAGTAAAATCAGACATTCTGGCCGGCAGAACCAAGCTGCTCTATGTGGCTCCTGAATCATTGACGAAAGTAGAGAATGTGGATTTCCTGAAACATGTGAAGATTTCTTTTTACGCTGTTGACGAGGCGCACTGTATTTCGGAGTGGGGGCATGACTTTCGGCCTGAGTACCGCCGGATACGCCCGATTATCAATGAAATCGGTAAGGCTCCGGTCATTGCACTGACGGCTACTGCCACTCCGAAGGTAAAGATGGATATCCAGAAGAACTTAGGTATGAATGGTGCAGTTGAATTCAAGTCTTCGTTCAATCGTCCGAACTTGTATTATGAGGTACGTCCCAAGACTGTCAATGTGGACAAGGATATTATTCGGTTCATCAAACAGAATCCGGAGAAGTCGGGTATCATTTATTGCCTGAGCCGGAAGAAAGTGGAGGAACTAGCCGAAATATTGCAAGCGAATGGCATTAAGTCACGTCCTTATCATGCAGGTATGGATTCGGCTACGCGTAATGCCAACCAGGACGCTTTTTTGAAAGAAGACATCGATGTCATCGTGGCGACCATAGCTTTCGGAATGGGAATCGACAAGCCCGATGTACGGTTCGTAATCCATTACGATATGCCGAAGAGTTTGGAAGGTTATTACCAGGAAACCGGGCGTGCGGGACGCGATGGAGGTGAAGGGCAGTGCATCACGTTCTATTCGAACAAGGATTTGCAGAAGTTGGAGAAATTCATGCAGGGTAAGCCTATATCTGAGCAGGAAATAGGGAAACAGCTCTTGCTGGAAACAGCCGCGTATGCGGAATCATCGGTCTGCCGCAGGAAAGTGTTGTTGCATTACTTTGGGGAAGAGTATACAGAAGATAATTGTGGTAATTGTGATAATTGTTTAAATCCAAGAAAACAAGTGGAGGCTCAGGATTCATTATGTGCAGTGATTGAAACAATCATTGCGGTAAAAGAAAATTTCAAACAAGATTATATTGTCGATATCCTTTTGGGAAAAGAGACGAGTGAAGTATTGGCGCACAAGCATGAAGACCTCGAAGTGTTCGGATCCGGCATGGGAGAAGATGAACGCTTGTGGAATGCAGTAATCAGGCAGGCATTGATAGCGGGTTATTTAAGTAAGGACGTGGAAAATTACGGTTTGCTGAAAGTCACGGCGGAAGGGCGCAAGTTCCTGAAGAAGCCGAAGTCATTCAAAATCGTAGAAGATGCCGACTTTGATGAAGAAGAGATGGAAGAAGTACCGATGCGGGGAGGAGCTTCGTGTGCGGTCGATCCGGGGTTGTTCTCCATGTTAAAGGATTTGCGCAAGAAAATGTCGAAAAAATTAGATGTGCCGCCCTATGTCATTTTTCAGGATCCTTCGTTGGAGGCGATGGCGACCATTTATCCCATTACATTGGAAGAGTTGCAGAATATTCCGGGTGTGGGAGCCGGCAAGGCGAAACGTTATGGTCAAGAGTTCTGTGAGTTGATCAAGAAACACTGTGAAGAAAATGAGATAGAGCGTCCGGAAGATTTGCGAGTACGTACAGTTGCCAACAAGTCAAAACTGAAGGTATCCATCATTCAGAGTATTGACCGCAAAGTGGCATTGGATGACATCGCTGTGGCAAAAGGCATTGAATTCAATGAATTGCTCGATGAGATAGAAGCCATTGTGTATTCAGGTACGAAATTGAATATCGATTACTTCTTGAAAGAAGTGATGGATGAAGACCACATACTGGATATCTATGACTATTTTAAAGAGTCAATTACTGATAATATCGATGATGCCATGAATGAGTTGGGGGCCGATTATACGGAGGAAGAAATCCGTTTGGTTCGCATCAAATTCATATCCGAGATGGCAAACTGATGTTTGCCGTTTGGGTAAATCTCCCGGGTGGATGTGGCCATTGTTATTGAAGAATCATGACGGAATATTCGCTATTGCTGTCATGATTTTTTTTGTTATTATCCCTTGTGGGTGGTGTTGTAGCAGGTAGGGTTTTTACGGAATTTTGAACATTTTTTGTTTGCTGTGGGCAACAGATGTATGAAAAATGGTTATGATATTTGCATACAAATGAATGGATTATATGGTTCGAATAGGAATTGACATCGGTTCTACTACCGCCAAACTGGTAGCGGTAGATGAAACGGGTCAGATCGTGTTTTCAAGGTATGAAAGGCATCATGCAAGGGCGAAGGAAACGGTACTTCGCCTTTTGGATGAATTACAGATGTCGGTCGGTGATGCGGAAGTCCGTATGAAGATAACCGGTTCTGTCGGCATGGGTTTTTCCGAACGTTACGGTTTTCCCTTTATCCAGGAAGTGGTGGCTGCTACCCAGGCCATACAGCGGGATTATCCGCAGACAGTTTCCATGATTGATATTGGGGGTGAAGATGCCAAAGTAGTCTTCTTTAAGGATGGAAAAGCAGTGGATTTGCGCATGAACGGGAATTGTGCGGGAGGTACAGGTGCCTTTATCGACCAGATGGCTGTTTTATTAGGAGTCGGCATTGAGGAGTTGAATGGGTTGGCACTGAAGGCTACGTGTGTATATCCTATTGCTTCGCGTTGTGGTGTGTTTTGCAAGACGGATATTCAGAATTTAATTGCCAAGAACACCAGCCGGGAGGATATTGCCATATCCATTTTCCATGCAGTTGCCGTTCAGACGGTCATCACGTTGGCGCATGGTTGTACAATCGGCTCGCCAGTCTTGTTTTGCGGCGGTCCGCTTACCTTTATCCCTGCCCTTCGGAAAGCTTTTACCGACTATCTGTCTATTGGCGAGGACGATGTGATTCTGCCAAAGTACGGCACGTTGCTGCCCGCGTGGGGGGCAGCTTTGTCGGAAGGGGGTGAAGATACAGCCTGCAAGCTTTCTTCGCTGATAGCCGGATTAAGCCGTGTACCTTCGGGGCAGGTTGAATTGCGGCATAGCCTTTCTCCCATATTTACAGGCGAGGATGCGTATGTAGAGTGGAAAGCGCGGATGGCAGAACATCCTGTTCTCTATGGCAGGATGTCTGAAGGTGAATTGGATGCATATATCGGCATCGATTCCGGGTCTACCACCACGAAGATTGTGGTAACCGACGAGGAATCTCGCGTGTTGTATTCCTATTACACCCCCAACAAGGGTAATCCGATTGAGGCGGTAGAGAACGGACTGAGAGCTTTGCAGGTGAAATGCATGGAAAGTCATACTCGGTTACGCTTTCGTGGAGGATGCTCCACAGGATATGGAGAAGACCTGGTAAGGGCTGCCTTTAAGTTGGATGGGGGTATCGTGGAAACTATTGCCCACTACATGGCGGCACATTATCTGAATCCCGGTGTATCTTTTATCCTTGACATTGGCGGACAGGACATGAAAGCCATTTTTGTCAATGAAGGTGTAATTGACCGTATTGAAATCAATGAAGCATGTTCATCGGGGTGTGGATCTTTCATTGAGACCTTTGCCCGTACGCTGGGTTATTCCTTGTCCGACTTTTCACTGGCAGCGTGCCACTCGCGTGCGCCATACGATTTGGGAACCCGCTGTACGGTATTTATGAATTCCAAGGTAAAGCAGGCATTGCGCGAGGGGGCTACAGTGGATGATATTGCTGCCGGACTTGCTTATTCGGTGGTAAAAAATTGTTTATATAAAGTGTTGAAACTGAAAGATACGGCGGTATTGGGTACCCATATCGTTGTACAAGGTGGGACCATGCGTAATGATGCTGTGGTGCGTGCCCTCGAGTTGCTTACAGGAATTGAAGTGACTCGTTGCGATATTCCCGAACTAATGGGGGCATTGGGATGTGCCCTTTATGCCCGTAGGCATGCAGGGACTTCTGCTGTCGGTTTGGATGACATGTTGGCCAAGGCACATTATGTTTCCCGCACGTTACATTGCAACGGATGCGACAATCGGTGTCTTGTGGTACGTTACCGTTTTGACAATGGTGAGCGGTATTACTCTGGCAACCGTTGCGAGAAGGTCTATACCAATCGGGGAACCGGTCGGGGCGCCAATGGCATGAATGTTTACCAGTATAAGGATGAATTGCTTTTCGGGCGTAAGGCGGTATCGGTGCATCCCCGTTTGCGGATTGGTATTCCGCGCAGCCTGAACATGTACGAGGAATACCCTTTTTGGCATACGTTGTTTACCTCATGTGGAATAGAGGTCTGTCTTTCCGATGTATCCAATTTTCAAAGGTATGAGCAGAATGCCTGTATGGTCATGTCTGATAATATCTGTTTCCCTGCGAAGTTGGTTCACAGCCACATTCAGAACCTGATGGAGAAAGGGGTGAATCGTATATTCATGCCTTTTGTGGTTTTCGAACGGCAAGAGGGAGGGCAGAACAGCTATAATTGTCCCATTGTGACAGGTTATTCGGAGGTAATCAAGGGCGTACAGGCATCTGGTGTTCCGGTCGATTCGCCTACCATCGGTTTTAAAGACCGGAAGCTTTTGTTCAAGCAATGCCAAGAATACCTGAGAGGGTTGCAAGTGGATGACAGGCAAATCCGGGAGGCTTTCCGGCATGCTGTGCGGGCGCAGGATGAGTATATACGTAAGTTGGTGGCATATAATGAGGAGATCTGTCTGAGAGCACGGAAAGAGCATGCTTTGGTTATTCTGCTGGCTGGACGTCCGTATCATACAGACACTCTGATACAGCACAAGGTGTCCGGCTTGCTCGCCGAAATGGGTATTTATGTGATAACCGATGATATTGTGCGGAACAAACCTGCATCGCTCGGTGAAGTACATTTCCTGGCACAGTGGGCTTACCCCAATCGAATATTGGAGGCGGCGGCATGGTGTGGAAAACAGGCAGACATACAGTTCGTACAGATGACATCCTTCGGTTGCGGACCTGACGCTTTTCTGGTTGATGAGGTGCGTGACCTGTTGGCACGCTACCACAAGGTGCTTACTTTATTGAAATTGGATGACATCAATAACATCGGATCTATGAAACTGCGTATCCGTTCACTGGTAGAGAGTCTGAAGTTGGCAAAAGAACGGTCAAGAGCATCTCGGGCGGAGATACCTTTCCTTACTACCCCGATATTTACCGGTGCCTGTCGGAAACGAAAAATATTGGTGCCTTATTTCACACCCTTTATCTCGCCTTTGGTTCCGGCGGTAATGAAAGTGGCGGGTTATGATGTGGAAAATCTCCCGCTGAGCGATACCGAATCGTGTGAGTGGGGACTGAAATACGCCAACAATGAAGTATGTTATCCGGCAACGTTGATTGTGGGCGATGTCATCAAGGCGTTCAAGAGCGGGAAGTATAATCCGCATCACACTGCCATTGCCATGACGCAGACTGGAGGGCAATGCCGTGCAAGCAACTACATCGGTCTGATAAAGAAAGCATTGGTTGAGGCGGGATACGATGATGTGCCTGTCGTGTCGTTTTCTTTTGGTGGCATCATCGAGAATTTCCAGCCGGGATTCAAAATCAACTGGTTCAAACTGTTACCTGTTGCGCTCCATGCAATCCTTTACACAGACTGTATTGCTAAGTTTTATTATGCATCCGTGGTGCGTGAAACGATTCCGGGTGAGGCGGCACGCTTGCGCGATCTTTATCTACAGGCAGGAGTTAAATTTGTATTGGACGGCAAATCAGAAGACTTATTGTACTGTCTTTCGTTGGCAGCCGGCGATTTCAATCGGATTTGTCGGCAGATGGATTGTCCCAAGGTTGGAATTGTGGGGGAAATTTTTTTGAAATTCAATCCTTTCGCCCAAAAGCACGTTATTGATTGGTTGATAGCCCAAGGTATAGAGGTGGTGCCTTCATTGCTGATAGACTTCTTTATGCAGAGTTTTGTCAACCAGAAGGTAGACGAGGACAGCCATTTGGTGCGGAAGTCGTTTACTCATTTTGTGTATCCGTTGGTCTATAGACATATTAAGAAACTGATAGGCCGTGTGAACCAAATGGCTGCTAAATTCCACTATTTCCAGCCTTTTACCGATATTTTTGCTGAAGCGGACGAAGCTCGCAAGGTCATAAACCTGAATGCACAGTTTGGTGAAGGCTGGTTGCTTCCTGCCGAGGTCATGTTATGTGCCCGCAGGGGGGTGAACAATGTCATCAGCCTGCAGCCTTTTGGTTGTATAGCCAATCACATTGTGTCGAAAGGGATAGAGAAATGCATAAAGGCACTGTTCCCGGACGTCAACATGCTGTCTTTAGACTTTGACAGCGGTGTGAGTGATGTCAATATCACCAATCGTCTTTTATTGTTTATCGACAACCTGAAAGAAAAGCATTGTCCGGTAGTGGATTAGTATTTTGGCCGCAGGCCTTTGTCCTTCGGATGCGGAGGGCAAGGGCTTTTGCCGGTCTTGTCCAAATTCTATTGGGGAACGGCATCAAAATGAAATTTTGCCATAATCCCGCAGAAATATCCCGTCCCGTAGGGGAAGGAGGTATCTTTTACTTACATTAACTAACAAAAGAAGGATATGACTTTGTCTATACTGCTTGTTGAAGATGACCTGACTTTTTCTACTATGATGAAAACATGGCTGGAAAAGAAAGGTTTTGATGTGTACACGGCAAGTTCTTGTGCACGGGCGCGAAAGATGTTGGGCGGACGTACGTATGATTTGGTTTTGTCCGATCTTCGTCTGCCTGATCAGGATGGTATTTATTTGTTAAAATGGCTTCGGGAGCGATCGATTGGGGTACCTTTCATCATCATGACCGGTTATGCGGAGATACAAAGCGCGGTGCAGGCAATGAAGCAGGGGGCAAGCGATTATATAGCCAAACCGGTGCAACCCGATGAACTGTTGAAAAAAATAAGGGAAGTAATCGGGGAATCCACCGCTCCTGACATGCCATATCCGGACAGGTCCGGACAGCAAATGATGCAAAACTTCCTGGAAGGAGAGAGTGAGGCGGCACATCGGTTGTTCGATTATGTACGTCTGGTGGCCCCCACCCAAATGTCTGTGCTGATTAATGGTGCCAGTGGGACGGGAAAGGAATACGTTGCCCACCGTATTCATGAGTTGAGCAAGCGGAGATCGAAACCGTTCATTGCCATCGATTGCGGTTCTGTCCCCAAAGATTTGGCGGCATCCGAATTTTTTGGGCATGTCAAAGGTTCGTTTACCGGAGCTTTGAGTGATGAAGCCGGTGCCTTCGAAGAGGCGAACGGCGGTACGCTTTTCCTTGACGAGATCGGTAATCTCGGTTATGAAGTGCAGATACAGTTGCTGCGTGCCTTGCAGGAACGCAGGATACGCCGCATCGGCTCAGCGAGAGAAATAGAAGTGGATGTACGTCTTATCTGTGCTACCAACGAGAACCTGAAAGAAAGGATTGCGAAGGGTACGTTCCGTGAAGATTTGTATCACCGTATCAATGAGTTCTCCCTGCGTATGCCTGACCTGAAAGAAAGACAGGAAGATATTTTACTTTTTGCCAATTTTTTCTTGGATCAGGCGAACCGGGAGTTGGAACGCAATTTGATAGGTTTTGATGCAGGAGCATGCGAAGCGCTCCAACGTTATACCTGGCCGGGTAATTTGCGGCAGCTGAAGAATGTGGTGAAACGTGCTACCCTTTTGGCTCAGGGTGATTTCATTACGCGGCATGAATTGGGTGAGGAACTAACGATGCAGCCCTTTTCTGCAGCTGTTCAGCCACCTGTGCCAGCACCCCTCAACCTACATGATGAAGAAATGGAGAAACAGCGCATCCTATATGCTTTGCAACAGACAGGAAACAATAAGACCAAGGCGGCACGCTTGTTGGGTATAGACCGTAAGACTCTCTATAATAAAATGAAGCTGTATCACATCGGATTCTATCCGGATGTGGAATAATTCCACGCTTTTGCTACATAATTCCCCGCACTCCCCATTTACCTGCAAAAGCAGGAATGGGGAATCTTTCTTATAATCAGCAGTTTGTTTAGGGAGTATGTTATGGCATGTAGTTTGCCTATTCTTAATAGAATAAATCGAGGCAAAACAGAAAGTGACACGAATTTAACTAAACTATAAACCCCAACCCCATTAAATTAGAGTAGCATTATAAAATGAAGATGCCTATGTGTTTTTTTATAAGAAAGGGGGACGCTGTGATAGCGTCCCCCTTTCTTATTCGTCAAATGCATGCCATAGGTTGCCGGCAGGCAACGGGGCGGTGACATCAACCGTTTCTTTTGAAACCGGGTGTGCAAATCGGATTCTTCGTGCATGCAGGCAGATGCTTCCATCTGGGTTCGACCGTGGAAAGCCATATTTCAGGTCTCCTTTTACGGGGCATCCTATCTTAGCCAATTGGCAACGTATCTGGTGGTGCCGTCCGGTTTTCAGGTCGACTTCTAATAAAAAGTAATTCTCCGAATGCCCGATTAACCGGTAATGCAGTATGGCTTTTTTTGAATTCTTCACCTCTTTGTTATAGGCATACGACTTGTTCTGCTTCTCGTTTCGGATCAAGTAATGAACCAGTTCGCCTTCTTCTGCGGGAGGACGGTTCTTCACAATAGCCCAATAGGTTTTCTTTATTTCTCCATTCTGGAACATACCGTTCAGCCTTGTCAGGGCTTTACTGGTTTTTGCAAATACCACTATCCCACTTACCGGGCGGTCTACCCGGTGTACAACTCCCAGGAATACACTGCCCGGTTTGGCATATTTTTCCTTCAGATATTGTTTGACGGTTTCGGAGAGGGGGGTATCTCCGGTTTTGTCACCTTGCACAATCTCTGAAGCGGTCTTGTTGACAATAATGAGGTGGTTGTCTTCGTATATTACGGTCATAGATTACATATTCATACCGCCGTCCACTTGGATAACCTGCCCCGATACGTATGACGACATGTCCGAGGCAAGGAACAGGGCAATGTTTGCCACGTCTTCCGGAGTGCCTCCACGGCGTAACGGGATGCGTTTGTTCCATTCTGCTTTCACCTCGTCAGATAACTTTGCCGTCATTTCGGTGATGATGAATCCCGGGGCGATGGCGTTTGCACGGATTCCGCGTGAGCCAAGCTCCTGGGCGATGGATTTGGCCAAGCCAATCAGACCTGCTTTCGATGCGGAATAGTTGCATTGGCCTGCATTGCCATGCACGCCGACTACCGAAGCCATGTTAATGATGTTTCCGCTACGTTGGCGTATCATGACAGGAGTACATGCATGGATGAAGTTGAAAGCCGATTTCAGGTTCACGTTGATTACGGCATCCCATTGTCCTTCGCTCATGCGCATCATCAGGCCGTCCTTCGTGATGCCGGCATTGTTTACCAGGATATCAATTGCCCCAAAGTCTGCATGGATCTGTTCGACTACTTTTGCCGTATCCTCAAAATTGGCGGCGTTCGAGGCGTAACCTTTCACTTTCACGCCGAAAGCTGCAATTTCTGTTTCTGTATTCATTCCATTTTCATCAATAGTCAGGTCTGTGAATGCAATGTTTGCACCTTCCGAAGCAAACTTCAATGCAATCGCCTTACCGATGCCACGTGCCGCACCGGTTACAATAGCTGTTTTTCCAGTTAATAATCCCATAATGTTTTTATTTTAAGTAATTTCTGTTATTCTTCTTTCTTGCGTCCCAAAGCTCCGTATACAATTTTTGCCACGTAGCGCCATCCGATTTCATCTTCCAGTTCTTCCCCTATTTGTCCGCGTATGTATGGCACCTCGATGCCTTTGATGCAGTAGTGGAGGATGTCTGCCGTAAGTTCTATGTTGTCAATATCGAACAAGTTCTGTTCCTTTCCCTCTTTCAGTACCGCGCGGAAGAGCTTGACCTCGTTGGTATCAAAATACTTGCGCATGGCTTCCACCCGCCAGATATCGCGGAAAAAATTGGCACGCAACGTCCCGTTCCGATAAACCGTGAGCTTCACCATCTCCAGGTGGGCAGAAATCAACTCTAAGATTTTTTCGTCAGGAGGGATAGGCTTTTGTGCTACTTTTTCCATGGATTCGGAAAGCATTTTCAATTCCGATTCTACTACTGCCATGTAGATTTGCTCTTTGTTTTTAAAATAGGTATATAACGTCCGTCGTCCTTTTTTCGAAGCCAGGGCAATATCATTCATTGTTGTGGCATCCACACCTTTTTTTGCAAAAAGCTGGCGCGCCACATCCACTAATTTAGCTCTGGTCTTCAATGCGGTCATTGGTCTTTTTCGATTGCACAACATCCTTATATACGAACAAAATTACATCTTTTCTTTCTACTATCCAAGTTTATGTTCCAATAAAATTTATCCTGGTTCCGGTAGGGAATGAACATGCCATTGGGAAGTGCCGAATTCATGCGGATTGTCAAAGATGGGTACAGGTCCAGGGTAAACAATTTTGTCAAATGGCATAATCTTATGTTTGCTAATTGTGCTAATTGTTGACAAACTATTGTAAAATACTTGTTAATCGTTTGTTTTCTTCAGATAATATGTTTACATTTGCAGCCGAATTCAGAAATTTGTGATTAATATCGCGGAGTGGAGCAGTTGGTAGCTCGTTGGGCTCATAACCCAAAGGTCGTCTGTTCGAGTCAGGCCTCCGCAACTCATTTTTATTAGTTGTTAAATATCGCGGAGTGGAGCAGTTGGTAGCTCGTTGGGCTCATAACCCAAAGGTCGT
>CAZAUU010000029.1:0-30422 GCA_964488405.1 uncultured Phocaeicola sp. | reverse complement strand
TCAAGAAAAAACCTAAAAACATCCTCCCCCGATGGAAGATGCCCCTTATCCCATCTCCCCGGCCGGCCGACGGACAGAAAGAGGCCATCTCAAAAGTTGAGATAGCCTCTCTTGTCAATGTCCTTCATATATCGTTGCAGAGAAAAGTTCTGGTATTTATAAGGGACTTATAACAATTGCCATAGCCATGAAACCCGAAGAAACACAAAGATAAGCCCAAAGACGTTTTAATCAACTATTTAATACCCTATTGCATTTCCAATGCACCGACAATCTCTTTCACCGAAGCATATCCGTGGCGATCGAGGTAATCGTTGATACCTTCGGCCACTTTTACCGTGATTGCCGGATCGATGAAATTGGCGGTTCCTATCTGTATGGCCGTAGCACCTGCCAAGAGAAATTCTATCGCATCGCGTGCATTCATGATTCCTCCCAAACCGATTACCGGAATCTTTACAGCTTTTGCCACCTGCCATACCATGCGCAAGGCAATCGGCTTGACCGCAGCACCGCTCAGCCCTCCGGTAACGGTAGAAAGTACCGGCCTGCGCTTTTCCGCATCAATCGCCATGCCAAGCAAGGTATTGATAAGCGACACGCTGTCTGCACCAGCGTCTTCGGCTGCACGTGCAATTTCCGTGATGTCCGTCACATTGGGAGATAGCTTTACAATCAGCGTTTTATGGTACACTTTCCTTACGGCTCCCACCACCTCGGCGGCTCCGTGTGCCGTTACACCGAAAGCCATGCCGCCCTGTTTCACATTCGGACATGAAATGTTCAGTTCGATGGCTGGGATGCTCTCCAATCCGTTGATGATGCTTGCCGTTTCGGCATAATCTTCCACTTGTGAACCCGAAACATTTACAATCATACAAGTATGTATGTCCTTGATTTTCGGATAAATGTGTTCTACAAAATAATGGACGCCCTTGTTTTGGAGTCCTACGGCGTTCAGCATTCCCATCGGAGTTTCTGCCATGCGGGGATACGGATTACCTTCCCGATGGTGCAACGTAGTACCTTTTACAATGATGCCCCCTATCTTTTCCAAATCAACAAAATCCTGGAATTCGAGGCCATATCCGAATGTCCCTGATGCCGTCATTACCGGATTCGACAAGGACATTTTGCCTATGTTTATACTTAAATCTGCCATAACAACTTCTTTATATTAAATACGGGTCCTTCTTTACATACACATACATGACCTTCGCAGGTGTTTTCCACGCAGCACAGGCACGCACCCACACCGCATGCCATTGTGTTTTCCAGTGAAACTTCACATTCGATGTCGTGGTTTTTCGCATAGTGCGCCACTGCCGTCATCATCGGTTTCGGGCCACAAGTGCAGATGAAATCGAAATGCTTCTTTTTCAAAATGCTGTGCATGGTGACATAACCCTTTTCACCCCGGCTCCCATCTTCTGTTGTGGTATAGACATCACCCAAAGCCTCAAACAGTTCCAACTGCAACAAATCGTTTTCCGAACGGGCTCCCAAAAGGAAAACAGGTTTGCAGCCCTGTTTCACCAAAACTTCACCCAAGTAAAGCAAAGGAGCCGTGCCTACTCCACCACCAACCAGTAATACCTGCTTCTGCGGATCCTTTGGAAGGGTAAAGCCGTTGCCTAAAGGCATTATCACATTGACAGTATCACCCGCACATACGGTGGCGAGCTTGCGGGTGCCATCGCCTATCAACTGCACCAGGAACCAGACTTCATTTTTCTTTCTATCCACATAATTGATGGAAATAGGCCGGCGCAGGAAGGTCGTGCTCGAACCATCCACCCGGATTTCGGCAAACTGTCCCGGATGCATTTCCGGAAGCGGTCCGTCGGCATACGTCAGTTTAATCAGGGCATAGCTCGCATGCAAGCGTATGTTCTCTGTAACCGTTAAATCAAGGATGTATTTTTTCATAAGTCAATCCATTTATCCGTACAAAGATATGGAAACTTACCCAAATACGGATGCTTTTTGAGGGTAAACACTCTCGGCAACCGGCTTCACTCGGCAGGTCGGAAAGTTTGATACGTCCCATTATCAAAAAATATACGTATTTCCACAATTTTGGGCTGGGGCTTCTCGATATACCTAACTTCCTCTTGTCTAAACTTTTCTGGTATAAAATCGGTATATCCGGAAGCTTTTTCCTTGCAAAAATCGAAACGAACCGCATTTGTGTCCACATTTTCTACATTCTCATCGGCTTTTGGCAGCGAACCATTTCCCGCTACATCATCTCCTGTTGCCATCATGTCACCTTCGCCATACAACAACCATTCCAAATTGACATACGGACATGACTTGTGGATGCGCATGACCACTTCCAAACTTGGCTTGTTACGCTCGTTCAGTATGTGCGATAAAGAAGATGTGGAAATCCCTATTTTTTCGGCAAATTCAGCGTTTGTCAGGTTTTCCCTCTTTATAATCTGTAAAATTCGATCTTTCATCGTGGAATATTTACAAATAAACTTGTAGGTTACAAATGTAACATATTTTATTTTCTTATGCAAATGTATATATGGAAAAGTAAATTATATAATTGTACATACAGATGTATAATTGTACTCTCCTGCTCTATGTATAATTGTAAATGCGTCATTTGTTACACTATTTACAACTTTAACAAATCATCGTATCTAATTGGTTTTATGTTTATTACATATTAAAATATTATTTACGCATGTAATATGTGGAATCGGATGGTAAATAAATGTGGATTTATAAAGTTATTCTACAATAAATATATCCATGCTATTGGTTTTTAATTTATTATAGTTTATATACACAAGCTGGATAAAATTGCATTTACATTTCTACATCATGCAATACAATTGCGAATCATCAGACAATTCTATGGTATGGAATAATGTGAGGATTGTATATATATACATTTATACAGCGAAATACAAACGTAAACAATACAACTGTATATAATAATACATAGTATATATGTATAATTGTATATTATCAGGATGAATTCTCCCTATCCCGGAATAAAGAAGTAGAATCAAATATGGAATCAGCAGATATGCGATTCTCAGAGAGAGGAAATTAATGTAGAATCTGATAAACCAGTTCACGCAACAATTCACCATCGGAAACCGAAACATTACCCACACCCTTTGAACGGACATCACATATCCGGATGGTTTCGATGATTTTCATTACTTTCACCCCGGTGTAGTGTTTCATGGCAACCAGGTAATCGCGTGCTTGCCACTGGTAGCGGAGGCCTAATTGGGAGGCTATTCCCTGCTCGGTTTTTTCTGGCGCATAGTAGGCCAGCATCAGGTTGGCATAGAAATTGAAAAGTACGACCAATGTCACCTGCAATGGGTTGTTCTTCGGATTTTCTTCAAAATATTTCACTATCTGATTAGCCTTGAATACATCTTTGGCAATAAGCGCATTGCGCAATTCGAAATTATTGAAGTCTTTGCTGATTCCAATATTCCGCTCTATCTGTTCAGGTGTAATTTTTCGTTTGCCTACGGGTAATGTGATAATTAATTTTTCCAGTTCCCCTGCCATCCGGTTCAAATCCGTACCTACGAACTCCGCCATCATCTCCGATGCTTTCGGTTCAATCTCTACCTGGTGGCGCTTTAGATACGAAGTGATGAATCCCGGAAGTTGGTAATCTTTCAGCTTTTTGGACTCAAACAATACGCCTGTCTTCGCCAATTCTACAACCAGTTTTTTTCTGCGGTCAAGTGAGCCGTGTTTGTAACAAAACACCAGAATGGTAGACGGCATCGGCTTTTGCAAATAATACGACAGACTGTCCAGGTTTTTCAGAGCCTGTGCCTCTTTCACTATCACCACCTGGTACTTCGACATCATGGGATAGCGCCGTGCGGTATTGATTATGGTGGCAATGTCGGTATCCGACCCGTATAAGATGGTTTGGTTGAATTCCTTTTCCGTGTCTGTCAGCACATGATCCGACATGTAGCCGGCAATACGGTCGATATAATAGTCTTCTTCCCCCATCAGGAAGTATACCGGTGCATAAACCTTATTTTTCAGGTTTCGGACAATCTCCTCGTATGTCACATCCTTGGCCATATTCTACCAGTCGAATTTCAAATGCTTTACAGTCCGTTTGTCATCTATAATCATGCGAAGTGCATCGATACCTATCTCAACATGCTGGCGTGCAAAGTTTTTCGTGACGATGCCGTCACTTTGTTCGGTCTTCACACCTTCCGGAATCATAGGCTGGTCCGATACCAGCAGCAGGGCACCTGTGGGGATATGGTTGGCGAAACCGGTCGTGAAAAGCGTTGCCGTCTCCATATCAACGGCCATAGCCCGTGTCTTCATCAGATATTGTTTAAACGCTTCATCGTATTCCCAGATGCGGCGGTTGGTGGTATAGATCGTACCGGTCCAATAGTCGCGCGAATGATTCCTGATAGCGGAAGAAACCGCACGCTGAAGCATGAAGGCAGGCAATGCCGGCACCTCGGGCGGATAATAGTCGTTCGACGTACCTTCGCCCCGGATAGCCGCTATGGGCAAAATCAAGTCACCGATTTGATTTTTTGCAGAGATACCACCGCATTTTCCGAGGAAAAGGCAAGCCTTCGGCTTGATGGCACTCAGCAAATCCATAATGGTGGCTGCATTGGGGCTACCCATCCCGAAATTGATAATCGTGATATCGCTCGCATGGGCGGAGGGCATGTTTGCGTCCTTCCCCATTACAGGTACCTGAAAATATTCGGCAAAGATTTCCACATAATTGTCAAAGTTGGTCAGCAGGATATATCCACCGAAGTCTTCCAACTTCCGTTTCGTATAGCGTGGCAACCAGTTTGCCACGATTTCTGCCTTTGTTTTCATGATTCTTTCGTATTTTTGTGCAAGCAATTCCTATTTTACATAGATATGCAAAAATACGAAATGTTGGCTTTAAACCTACCTCCATATCCATTTAAAATCTCTAACAAGAGTGGAAAGAAGTACATTTTCGATGTACTTCGCAAAAAGTATGTGGTCCTTACACCTGAAGAGTGGGTACGGCAACATTTCACCCATTTTTTGTTGGAACATAAAGGATACCCCGAAGGATTGCTGGCGAATGAGGTGCAGCTTGATTTGAACGGCACAAAAAAACGGTGTGATACAGTACTGTACAACCGTGACCTGACCGCCCGGATGATTGTAGAATACAAGGCTCCCCATGTGAGAATCACCCAAACCGTATTCGACCAGATTACACGCTACAATATGGTGCTGAAGGTGGAATACCTGGTTGTGACGAACGGGATTTTCCACTATTGTTGCCACATCGACTATGCGGCACGCTCGTATGTATTCCTTCCGGATATCCCGGCGTATGGGGACTTGTGACGGAAAAACAAACAAAAAGTGCGCATGCACGGAAGAACCTTTTCTCCTGCACATGCGCACCCCACAAATATATTAATATTTCACATTTACATCCAACTGGTTTTCTTGTGCCACGCCTGCCAGCTCGGGGTCGATCATGATACGCCCGCAATATTCGCATACGATAATTTTCTTGCGCATACGGATATCCAGCTGTTTCTGTGGCGGGATTTTGTTGAAGCAACCGCCGCATGCATCACGTTGTACGTACGTGATACCTAATCCGTTGCGGGAATTCTTACGGATACGCTTGAAAGCCTGTAACAGGCGCGGTTCGATGGTTTCCTCCAGCTTTTTTGCCTTTTCCCTCAGTTTTTCTTCCTCCTGTTTCGTTTCCGAGATGATTTCATCCAACTCGTTTTTCTTCACTTCAAGGTCTTTCTTCCTTTCTTCCAGTTCTTCGGTGTTCTTTTCTATCTCACCCTGTTTGGTGGCAATCGTATTGGTATATTCGTGGATACGCTTATCACACAGTTCCATTTCCAGTGTCTGGAATTCGATTTCCTTTGTCAGCACATCATATTCACGGTTGTTGCGTACATTGTCCTGCTGCGCTTTATATTTGTTGATAGAGGCTTTTGCCGCCTCGATTTCGATGCGTTTGGTCGTCACGCCCGACTTCAGTTCATCGATTTCGGCCTTGATTTTGTCGATGCGGGTGCTCAGTCCGGTCACCTCGTCTTCCAGGTCCTGCACCTCCAGAGGCAATTCGCCCCGCAAAGTCTTGATCTTGTCGATTTCGGACAACATGGTCTGCAACTGGTACAATGCTTTCAGCTTTTCTTCTACGCTCAATTCATTAGGATCTTTTTTTACATCTTTTGCCATAGTCATTTTATAAGTATTTAATCGGATTCGTGTTGACGCGTGTCATCCGGAGTTCCAATGCCGGACACATTTCCTTTAGTATGGAACAAATAAGTTCTTTCGTGTATTGCTCGCTTTCGTAATGGCCTATTTCCGCCACCAAGATGCTGTCTTCGTAATAAAAATAGTCGTGGTATTTCACTTCGCCGGTGATAAATACATCAGCATGGCTTGCCACTGCCTTCGGAAGCAGGAAAGCTCCTGCCCCTCCGCAAAGTGCCACTTTCCGAATCATCCTGCCGCTCATGCGCGAATGTTTGATACAACCCACCTCGAACATCTGTTTGATACGATGCAAGAAACCGCTTTCCGTTTCAGGTTCCTCCAATTCGCCTACCACACCGGCACCGGCTCCACTCCATGTATTCTGCAATGAGTAAAAATCATATACAGGCTCTTCGTACGGATGGGCTTTCAGCAATGCGTCTGTTACGGAAGCCTGTTTGTATGCCGGGAGAATGGTTTCTATCCGTACTTCATCCTCCGTATGCAGTTCGCCCTGCTTCCCGCAGAACGGGTGCGTTCCTTCCCCGGCACGGAAAGTCCCCTTCCCTTCGAGGTTGTAGCTGCATGAGTCGTAGGCGCCGATACATCCGCACCCTGCCCCGAACAAGGCGTTACGGACCTTATCCGACTGTTTCACCGGGACAAAGGTTACCATTTTCAACAAAGCATTTGCCTTGGGCTCCAATATCCGGACTCCTTTTAGTCCTATCTTTTCAGCTATTTTGTAGTTAACGCCTTGCGGGGCATTGTCCAGATTGGTGTGCATCGCATAGATGGCAATGTCGTTCTTGACGGCTTTCATGATGCACCTTTCCACATAATCCCGCCCGGTCAGCGACTTGTATCCTTTGAAGATGAGCGGATGGTGGGAAACAATCAGGTTGTATCCCAATGCGATTGCTTCGTCTACCACTGCTTCGGTCACGTCCAGACACAACAAAGCCCCTGCAGCTTCCGCGTCTGTCAATCCTGTCTGCAGTCCGGCATTGTCGAATCCGTCCTGCAAAGGCAGAGGCGCGAACATCTCAAGGGCATTTAATACTTCCTTAATTTTCATGTTCCGCAAAAATTTTGCAGTGCAAAGGTAAGAAAAAGCAGCGAGATAAAAAACAGGTTCAGAAAGTTTTCTTGGCAGGACGCCATCATAAGGAACACGACAGGTCGCGCAGGATTATGCGACAATCCCTATCAGCCCATGACAACGGTCATGCAGACTTTCGCGACCTGTCGTGTTTTTTTAGTATGCGCGGGCGAAAAGCACGCGGCGTGCCGAGGGTTTTCCTGTCACCATGTCCACACCCGGCGTAAGACTTTCTTCATCTACCTCGAACGGTATACAGCGGATGGTCGCCTTTGTTTCTTCCTTGATGAGGTTCTCCGTTTCAGCCGTCCCGTCCCAATGAGCAAGGATGAATCCGCCCTTCTCTATCTGTTCCTTGAACTGGGTGTACGTGTCTGCTTTCGTGATGTGATCTTCGCGGTACTTCAACGCTTTCTGGTAGATATTGTCTTGGATGACTTCCAACAGATTTTTCACGTATTCCTCAATACCGTCACATGAGAGAGTTTCCTTCTCCAGCGTGTCGCGGCGCATCAGTTCGACAGTGTTGTTTTCAAGATCCCTGCCTCCCATGGCAAGACGCACCGGAACGCCTTTTAGCTCGTAATCGGCAAACTTGAACCCCGGGCGTTTGTTGTCGGCATTGTCGTATTTCACCGTCACTCCCATTTGGCGCAGTTTTTCTACGATGCCTCCTACTTTCGCGTCAATCAACCTGAGCTGCTCTTCGTTTTTATAAATGGGTATGATAACGACCTGAATCGGAGCCAGACGCGGAGGGAGCACCAAGCCGTTGTCATCGGAATGGGTCATAATTAAGGCACCCATCAGACGGGTGGAAACGCCCCATGACGTTGCCCATACATAATCGAGCTTGTTATTCTTGTCTACGAACTGCACGTTGAATGCCTTGGCAAAGTTCTGTCCCAGGAAATGGGAAGTGCCGCACTGCAATGCCTTCCCGTCTTGCATCAGTCCTTCGATTGTGTACGTATCCAAAGCGCCGGCGAAGCGCTCGTTTGCCGACTTCACTCCCTTGATGACCGGTACAGCCATGTATTTTTCAGCAAAATCGCCATAGACGTGCAACATCTTTTGTGCCTCGGCTTCAGCCTCCTCACGTGTCGCATGCGCCGTATGTCCTTCTTGCCATAAAAATTCGGAAGTACGCAAAAAGAGGCGTGTGCGCATTTCCCAGCGCATCACGTTTGCCCATTGGTTGCAGAGGATGGGCAGGTCGCGATACGAATTTATCCAATTCTTGTAGGTACTCCAGATGATTGTTTCGGAGGTAGGGCGTACAATCAGTTCTTCTTCCAACTTGGCTGCCGGGTCTACGACTACGCCCGAACCGTCTTCGGCATTTTTCAGGCGATAGTGGGTCACCACCGCGCATTCTTTGGCAAATCCTTCCACATGTTCCGCTTCACGGCTGAGAAATGATTTCGGGATCAGCAACGGGAAATAAGCGTTCACGTGTCCCGTTTCCTTGAACATTGTGTCCAACTGGTGCTGCATCTTTTCCCATATCGCATAACCGTAAGGTTTGATTACCATGCATCCGCGCACGGGCGACTGCTCGGCCAAATCTGCCTTTACCACTAAGTCATTATACCATTGCGAGTAATTCTCGCTTCTTTTGGTCAGTTCTTTTAGTTCTTTTGCCATAACAATTTATGTGTTGCTATTCTTTACGTTCTTGTTCCAAGGGTTGCAAAATTAGTAAAAAAGCCACGGATAGCCCGCAAGCGAAGGCGTGTTTTTTATTTTTGGTAATCAAAATACCACCAGTAAGTGTCGCCATACTCCCTCCGCATCCGGTTCTCCTCTTCCTTCGGCGAAGAAAAACTGCCCTTCCTGTCCCGGTAATCGGCATAACGCCGAATCATTGTGCTGTCTTCTACCTGGAACGGGTACTCCGGGCGGGATTCGCGAAGCATCAGGATTGCTTCCCGGTAATATCTTGGAAGACTTTCATCGGTTTCGCACAAGTCAACCATTGCCTGCCCGAACGTGTCCAATCTTTTTTCAAGCAAAAGGGCACAAAGATAATAGTCGAGAGCTGTATATTTACCCGTACCCTTGTAGCAGATGTTGTGAAGGAAAACCAGGCGGTCTTCTCCGGCATAAGGGCGCACACCCAGCAGGTAATAGACGGAGTCGTTCGTATAGCGGAGTGTCTGTAACGAATCATCGGCAAAGAACAGGCCTTCGGAACGATAGTATTGCGGATACTCGAACAGCTTTTCACCCAACATACCCAAACGTGACATGGCTATGGCACGCAATGCTGTCAATGTGCGTGTGGTTTCCAGTGAACTTCCTCCCACTTTCAAGGCTTCCCCGAACCGGCGTTCGCGCAGGAAACGTTCCGCCTGCAATTCGTGATGGAAATTCCGATTGGTATTGCCTATTGACACTGTCATCAGGCAACACGCCACAAAAATCAGCAGGTTGCTGTTCATCTGACGGACTGGATTGACGGATTTGCCCACCCGGTTTCCGGAAATGCGAGCTACCACGTAAACCAATATGGCATAAGCCAACAATAAAAGCGGAAGCAGCCATATCCACGGGCTATGCCGGTCGGGCATATATACCGTCTTCCCCACATCGGTCAATGCACCTAATACCAGACACGAAGGAAAATAAGAAAACGCACGCAGGCCCCCTTTTAACCTGAACAGGACATTGATGCCCCATCCTAACAAAACCAGTACCAAAGTAATGATGAAGGCACTTGCCAACGGAGCAAAACGGGTTCTTTCTTGAGCCAGCGAATAATGAAGTGCCTCCAGCACATCGCGTTGGAAAACATAAAGATAAACAAAGCTGAAGGCAGAAAAAAGAAAGCCGCATACTATGGATTGCATGCGGGTGGCTTTCTTGTAGGTTGTATGAATGTATTTACTCATAATTTTTCTGGCAGATACATGGATACTTAATTAGCCTCGCAGGAATAGGTACGCACATGAATGGCGTACCTATCCATATTTTAAAACGGATGTTGCCCGGCGAAAATTATTTCTGGCGCTTCAACACCACAGCCGAACGTGCCGGGATGTAAAGCTTAAGCCATTCTTTCTTCTCTTTTGCATACAACGGATCGGCACATGTGAAATGGGTCACCGAATCATCTGCAAACCCGAACCCTCCGAATGCCCTGCTGTCCGTGTTCAGCACGACATGATACTCTCCGCGAGGAACCAAAAAGCCATAGTCGGTAAATGAACGTGTAGGGCTGAAGTTGAACACGAATACCAAGTCTTTCCGCCGATATGCCAAGACCTGGTCACCATCATTGTGCCAAACTTCCACGACATCTGTCTTTTGGATATTTTTCACACTTTCAAGCAGATGAACCATCTCCCTGTCAAAATCGCCCAAATAATGGTAGCACAACGAATGGTCGTCTACCAAATGCCACTGGCGCCGGGCATATTTGTAAGACCATCCGTTCCCTTCACGTGGAAAATCAATCCATTCCGGATGCCCGAATTCATTCCCCATGAAGTTCAGATAACCGCCATTGATGGTAGAAGCCGTAAGCAGGCGGATCATCTTATGCAGGGCAATTCCCCGTTGCACCATACCGTTTTCGTCCCCTTTCCGGAAGTGCCAGTACATGTCGGCATCTATCAAGCGGAAAATAATGGTTTTGTCTCCCACCAATGCTTGATCGTGGCTTTCGCAATAAGAAATGGTCTTTTCATCTTTCCGCCGGTTGGTCACTTCCCAGAACATGCTGGACGGCTTCCAGTCTTCATCCCGACATTCCTTGATTATTTTAATCCAATAGTCCGGAATATTCATCGCCATGCGATAATCGAACCCGTATCCTCCGTCGGTATAAGGTGCCGCCAATCCCGGCATGCCCGATACCTCTTCGGCAATGGTTATGGCACGTGGATTCACCTGATGGATCAGTTTGTTGGCAAGGGTCAGGTAACAGATGGCATTGTCATCCTCATGCCCGTTAAAATAGTCCCCGTAGCTACCAAACGCCTCTCCCAGTCCGTGGCTGTAATAAAGCATGGAGGTCACTCCATCAAAACGGAATCCATCGAAATGGAATTCTTCCAGCCAGTATTTGCAATTGGAAAGCAAAAAATGAAGCACTTCGTTTTTCCCATAGTCGAAACAAAGGGAATCCCATGCCGGGTGCTCGCGTCGGTCGCCTTGATAAAAATATTGGCAGGGATCGCCCGCTAAATTGCCTAATCCTTCTACTTCGTTCTTCACGGCATGCGAATGGACGATGTCCATGATAACGGCAAGTCCCATCTGGTGTGCCGTGTCAATCAACTGTTTCAACTCATCGGGCGTACCGAAACGTGAAGAAGGGGCAAAAAAACTTGATACGTGGTAACCGAAACTTCCATAGTAAGGATGTTCCTGGATGGCCATTATCTGAATGCAGTTATAGCCCTCTTGCACCACGCGCGGAAGGATGTTTTCACGGAACTCGTTGTAAGTGCCCACCTTTTCTGCATCCTGCGCCATACCGATATGGCATTCGTAAATCATCAAAGGTGCTACATTGGGCGAGAATACTTTCTTCTTAAACTTATAAGGCTTGTCCGGATTCCATACTTGGGCACTGAATATTTTCGTTTGGTCGTCTTGTACCACACGGGTCGCCCATGCGGGGATACGCTCTCCGCATCCCCCGTCCCAATATACTTTCAACTTATACAGGTCACCATGTTTCAATGCTTTTCCAGGAAGTTTTATTTCCCAGTTTCCGGTGTTTTTCACCCTTTTCAGTTTAAATTTGGGCTGCTCCTGCCAGCCGTTGAAGTCCCCTATCAGGTAAATGGCCGTTGCATTCGGTGCCCACTCACGGAAAATCCACCCTTTGTCCGTTAGGTGTAGTCCGAAATAAAGATATCCTGTAGCGAAATCAGACAAGGTTTTCTTGCCCACCAATTCTTTTTCTTTGTCAATGGCATGCTGATGCCTTCCGGCAATGGCATCTTTATAAGGCTCCAGCCAGGGGTCGTTCTTGATGATATTCAATACTTCGTCCATATTTGGTATCAGTGTTTTTAATTATTATACCCGTACTTTTACTATCACTTTTTTTACCCCGTCCGAAGTTACACCGGGCGCATGTCCGTCTTGCGGGAAAAAAACGGCGAACATTCCTGGCATCACGGTCAGATAATCCCGTGCCAGCCCTTTATAGAAAGTAATGTCTTTTTCTACATTGTATTCTTCTTCCGGCAAATCGGTACGGGGGGTATAACCCATTACTTCCACTCCAGACAATGGAATCTGGATGTCAATGAACCGGTTGTGGGTTTCCAATTTGGCCTCTTCTTTGGTCTTCGGGCGTGTTTGCGAAAAATTGACAATCAATTCTCCCTCCTTCAATATGACTTTCCCCATTTCGTGGGCATCCAGGTCAGTCACTTTCAAAAAGTCCGCAACTTCTGCAAACAAAGGGTTCACAGATACGTATTTCTCAAGATTTTCTAATTTGTCGATAATCATAATCGCATCTAATTAAGGTTTATAATAAGGTTATTCCAATTCGTCTATCGTATAGTTTGTAAAGTCGGCGAAACGTTTCAGTTGTATGAACGCATCGGCTATTTGTTCCATGTACATCGGGTCGTCGAAAAATGTGTCGGGAATCCGGTATGTCAATGTATAATCTTTACACCGGATATATTGGGGATAAGGGAAGTCTTTCGGGAATCCTTTGGGCATTGTCTTCAGGTGTTCCTCGCCTATTACAGGGAAATATTTACAGAAAGCCGGATCTTCCACGATGGATCGGTATTCATCGATATTGTCACATATTGATTGGCGGACAGCTCTCAACATCTCCGGAGGCATGCACCAGCTTCCTCCTGCCAACATACAGTTATCCGGTTCCAAATGGAGGTAATATCCGCAATGGTTTGATTTTTTCCCTTTGGCATTGATATATCCTCCAATGTGGGTTTTATAGGGAGATTTATCCGTAGAGAAACGGATGTCGCGATAAATCCGGTAAGTGCAATCGCACGGCTGTATATGTGCTACGCTTTCATCGAATATTGCTATACGGGCGATAACGGTGGAAAGCAGTTCATCGAAGTCTTTTTGTATATGCTGATATTCCGCTTTGTGTTCTTGAAACCAAGCCCGGTTATTGTTCGCCGCCAGACGTTTCAAGAAATCCAATATCCCCGCTATATTCATGTTTCTTCTTTTTTTAGTTCCGCAAACGTACAAAAAATATTTTGAGAAAGGTAAATAAAAACAGAAGTATTTCTATGATAGTTCACAATATCCAACAAACCGGCATGTGCTTTTCCGTTCTTACGAATGAACATTCCCGCCGCTTTGGCTATACCACGCTCCTTATCGGTAAGTAACGCCAAATTTACATTATGACTTTATTTTTTTTCCTCCAGCAGCCGCCCGTTTCGGAAAGCTCCTTGGCGGATGATATTTCCTTCCGCATCGGTTTCAATGAAAGGTCCATCTTTTTTGCCCTGTTTGAAAAAACCTTCATAATGTGTCCCGTCCTTGCTCACGATAGTTCCTTTCCCGTCTTCTTTACCATTGGTAAAGTTTCCGGTATATACCGATCCGTCCTGCATGCGTAACACACCTTCACCTTCTGCTACATTGTTTTTCCATTGCCCCTCGTATTCATCACCATTTCCCCATTTGTAGTGTCCTTTGCCCGAACGTTGGTTTTTTACCCATTCGCCTTTGTATACGGCTCCGTTCTGCCACGTGAAAGTCCCTACACCATCTTGCCAGCCGCTCCTGAAATGCCCCGTATAGCAGTCGCCGTTCGGATAAGTATATGTACCTTCTCCCGTGCGTTCTCCGTCGGCATAATCGCCTTCATAACACTCCCCGTTTTGAAAATGATAAACACCTTTACCATGCTGCACATCGCGCACCCAGTCGCCTTCGTACTTGTCTCCGTTTGTATAGTAGAATGTCCCTTTCCCGTTTCGTTCGCCGTTTTTCCATTCGCCTTCATATTTCGATCCATCCTCCCATGTCATCACGCCCGTCCCGTCCTTCAGGTCTCCTTTCCATTCACCTTCGTACTTGGCACCTCCTTTCCATGTGTAGGTTCCTTTCCCGTTTCGCTTGTCCTGATGCCATTCACCTACATACAGGTCGCCGTTGTAGTAATACATCGTACCTTCGCCTTCCTGATAGTCTTCGTACCACATACCTTCGTAGCGGTTGTTGTTCATGAAATAATAAATCCCCTTGCCATGCTGTTGGTCGGCAAACCATTCACCCACGTATTTTTCCCCATCACTGAATATATAGGTGCCTTCCCCCTGGCGCTTACCTTTTACGTACTCGCCTTCATATACATCGCCGTTCTTGAAAACCGTCCTGCCTTTTCCATTCGGATGTCTGCCTTTCAACTCGCCCGTATATTCCGATCCGTCCTTGAATTTGTAATATCCCAATGACATTTGGGCGGAAGCAGCCAGGTTGCCTATCGCCATAAGTGCTACTAATAAATAGGTACGTCCGTTCATTCTTTTCTTTCGTTTTTGAAGCAGTTAAAATTATCTCTTTTACTTCGATTGTAATAATTTCATTACATTTTTTTACCTGCGACCACCGCTATTAGGTTTTCTTTACAGAAATACATTTGTGCCAATTTTAAAAGTTCACTGGCATCCACATCCCGGATAGCCTCCAGCGAGCGTTCAAAAAAATCGTCCGGCAGTCCCATGGTTTCAATGAATATCCACGCATCGGACAAAGAGAAAGCCCCTTCGTACGACCGGCACATGTCGCCCAACATGTAGTTGCGCACCATTTCCAATTCCGCTGCCGATACCGTTTCCGATTGGAGAATATCTATTTCCTTGAATATCTCAGTTATGGCAGGCTTTACATATTCATTGGCCGTTTCGGTACTGATACCCAGTACACCGATATCACGGTAGTTGACAATACCGGCACCGATACCATACGTATATCCTTTCTCCTCCCGGATATTCGACATCAGCCTGCTGCCGAAATAACCTCCGAACAATGTCACCAGCACCCGAAACTTCAAATAGTCGGGATGGCGTTGCGGCAGAGAGAAACCGCCTATCTTCAGTGAACTCTGCAGGGCATCGTCTTTCTCTACAAAAAAAAGATTCCCTGTTTCGGTTTCCGGCGTATAATCCTTGGATGTAGCAGTCTGCAAGACATCACCCCAATCCGCTTCGCCAAAATGTCTTTCAATGCATCGTACCACTTCGGCTGTGACTTTGCCCGACACATAAGCCGAGCAGTTGCGCGAATGATAATGCATCTGGTAAAATTCTTGCAACGCCCCACGGTTGATGCGGTCATAATCCTCTTTTTCAGCATATTGCCCCAATGGGTGTTTGATACCGAACAAAGCCCGGTTCAATCGCTTACGTGCCATTACATCCACCCTTTCCGCATTGACTTGAAACTGTTGTCGGCTCGCATTCACAATGACAGACAGTTCCTTTTCGGGAAAGACCGGTTCCTTCACCACCGAAGCTACGGTTTCGAGGGTAATCGGAAAATATTTACCTAAAGAATAGAGTGTCACGAAACTATAGTTGACTGACGAGGAAAATTCGAGGCATGCCCCGTAAAAGTCTAACTTTTCCGCTATCTGCGAAGAAGTCAACCTGCGTGTACCTTCACGCAACATCCGGTTGGTGAACATCGCCTGCAAAGGTTGGGTTTGGTCCCATTGCCCGCCCTTTACCAGCAGATCGAAGCGGACTACATCTTCATTTCCCACCTGGATAACATTCAACGGCATACCGTTCCGCATCAGGAGCCGTTCCGGTTTCGCTATCGAAAAATGATCAATCCGGCGTATCTCAGGGGCTATTGTCCTATCGAGGGTCATTGTTGTTCGCTTGATGTTTCTGCAAGAACCATTCGGCACGTGCCAAATCTTGCGGGGTGTCTATTCCGATAGTTTCCATCTCACTAATCCCTACCTTGATGCGGTAGCCATTCTCTATCCAACGCAATTGTTCCAACGATTCAGCCAATTCCAACGGTGAAGGCTCCAGACAGGCGATTTCTTCCAATACCTGCGTACGATAGGCATACAGCCCGATATGCTTGTAAAAAGTATGGCTATTTAACCATTCAGACCGTTCCTTACCCCGCACGAAGGGGATAGGCGAACGGCTGAAGTACAAAGCATATCCACACCTGTCTACCACTACTTTCGGAGAATTGGCATTTTCCAATGCTTCCAACCCATCGGTAAATCCGAAGGGTTTTACCAAAGTGGCAATCTGCGTGCCTGTATCAGAAAAACACGACTTTACCGTTTCTATTTGTACAGGATGGATAAAAGGTTCGTCACCTTGGATATTAACTATCACATCAAATCCCCCTCCTATCTTTTCGTACGCCTCACGGCAACGTTCCGTGCCACTGCGGTGCCGGGAGGAGGTTATGACCACCTTCCCGCCAAACGTTTCTACGGTTGCTTTGATACGTTCGTCATCGGTTGCCACCCACACATCGTCCAATATGCCGTACACTTGTTCATATACCCGTTGGATTACAGGCTTGCCCCCCAGCAACGCAAGCGGCTTTCCCGGAAAACGTGTGGAGGCATACCTTGCAGGGATGATTCCAATAAATTTCATGGCATTTCATTTTTGATATTACAATCGCAAAGGTACGAATATTTTTTTGAAATGAAGTATTTAAGCACACAGGCAAGCCAAAGTGAATCCAATCCTTGAGAATCCACCGGATACAGTCTTCACAATTAGCGCCCTCCTGTTTTTGATTTTTTAATAGACATGCATTATCTTTGCTCCGGTTCTGGACATCATAATAAAAAAACATTAAAAAAAGACTTCATATCTATGGGGAATATGCACCGATGCGTGATTTGTTTGGGTTCGAACCATCATGCAAAAATTTGTTTGGCCAAGGCGGAAAAGATGTTAGGCGAATGTTTTCCTTCCATTACGTGGGGGAAGATTGTGGAAACCGCGCCCGAAGGCACGTCTGGCACAACACCCTATCTGAACCGTGCCGCCTTGATCGGAACGACTTGGGATATAGACCGCCTGACCAAATGTTTCAAAGAAATGGAAAGGGCATGCGGACGGACAAAGGAAAGCCGCCGGACGGGCATTATCCCCCTTGATATCGACCTGCTGGTATCGGATGGACAAGCTGTCAGGCCGGCCGATTTGCAGAAACGATACGTCCGCCGGGCTTTAGAGGAACTTCCTTTAAACATTTCATTTAACATGGATGGGAAGTAGCCTACATCCGCACATATCCTAAACGGGTGTAATGGACTCCTTTCTTCTTGTAGTGTGACATTACTTTCGCCGATGTAATGTGAAGCGTTTCGTGTAAAATAATTTTCCGGCTATGGCAACTCAACACATCCGGCGAAAGGCTCTTCCCCCCTGCTTTAAGCATGAAAATGAACCGGTTCCCATCGCGATCAACCGCCAGCACATGCTGGTCTACATAAAAGTCCGGCTTGTAGGTATCTACTTGCAAACGTACGCTCAACACAGTCAGAAAGAGTTCTTTCAATGTTTCTCCTACCTGTCCCACCTGATGGCTGACCGACGAAAAACGGTGTTTCTGTATGGTCAGTTCGAAATGCACTCGGGCAAACTGTTTGGCAAGAGCTACCAAAGGTTCATAACGCTTTAAGTTGGGTGTAAACTTGTTTGCCAACCACAATACGTACGATGGATCGATGTAATACACTTCTGCCAATTTCTTGTCACGGTACTTGCCAAAAGGAATCCTGTCGTCCGACTGTTTATAATAGGGGGCGAACACACGGTTGTCAAATACATCGAGCTTTATGTTACAGTTCTGCAAGAGGTCAAACGCCCGTTGGACGGCTGTATCCAATGTGACAGCAAGCGTGCGTATAAACAAGGGAGACACCACATCCGGGAATATACGCCAGAAACCATAATATGGACGGTATGCCGTAGACATACTGACTGCATAACTACCTTTGGTATCCGTCCGTCCCCGGTTGAATTCATCTATTCGGTCGAACACCTTCGAGGCCTGTTCTTGAGAAACTTGATACAAAATCAAATCACGATCCATTCTTCCCTCCTTTTCTATCGTTCCTGCAAGATAAGAAAAAGGTTCGAGAATAGAAAGTCCGAAGCGTGAAATTACTGAAAGAACACGTCATCCAGCCGGCTGGTGTTCTCCTCCTCCATTTCGGACAACTTGTCCTTACATGGATCAAAGTCTTCAGGTATGTCGAAAGTTTCCTCTTCGGAATAGCCCAAAGTCTTGTCTGCATAAACTTTCTGCATATAAAGACTCCATACGGGGAGTGCCATCGAGGCACCCTGGCCATCGCGCATGGTGTCGAAATGGATATCACGCTCTTCACCCCCTACCCAGCATCCCGATACTAATGAGGGAGTAAATCCCATGAACCAGCCATCGGAGTTGCGGTTAGTGGTTCCCGTCTTTCCTCCCATATCCGCCTTGATGCCGTACAGGCGGCGTACACGCCCGCCTGTACCCTCATTGATGACAGCACGGAGCATCACAAGCATCTTGTAGGCACTTGATTCACTGATGACCTCATTTACCTGCGGGGTAAACGTAGCTATGACATTGCCCTCGTTGTCCTCGATGTGCGACACAAACAGGGGGGCTGTCCGTATGCCACGGTTGGCAAATGCCGTGTAAGCACTAACCATTTCTCCCACCGAAATCTCGCAAGGACCCAGGCATAGAGATACCGTAGGCTGTATGTCCTTGTTGAGCACACCAAACGAATGGATCAGGCGAGTAAGCGCATACGGGCTGAGTTTGCTCATGAGGTATGCCGATATCCAGTTGTTCGAATTAGCCAATCCCCATTTGAGTGTCACGATTTCTCCGTAGTGCGATTTGGACGTATTACGCGGAGACCACGCTCTCCCGTTTTCATCGAACAAGGTCTGCTCGACATTTCTTACCTGGTCGCATGGGGAGAATCCGTTTTCCATAGCAAGGGCATAGAGATAAGGTTTGATAGTGGATCCCACTTGCCGGCGTCCCACCATTGCCATGTCGTATTGGAAATAATTATAATTCGGTCCGCCTACATACGCTTTTACATAACCCGTGACCGGATCCATTGACATGAATCCGGCACGCAGGAAATATTTATAATAACGGATGGAATCCATAGGAGTCAGAATGGTATCTTTTTCACCCTCGTACGAGAATACCGACATTTCGTGTTTTGTGTTGAAAGCTTTCCGGATTTCCGCATCCGTACAGCCCGCTGCCTTCATTTCGCGGTAGCGGTCGGTCAGGCGCATGGAACGGTCCATAATGCCATCTACCTCTTCCTGCGTCAGTTTATTGGTATAGGGTGCGGTCTTGCGGTCTTCCTTTTCCTTGAAAAAACGGGGCTGGAGGTATTTCGCCACATGCTCGTACACTGCTTCTTCTGCATATTGCTGCATACGCGAATTGATAGTGGTGTAGATTTTCAACCCATCGGTGTAGATGTTATAGGGAGTACCGTCTTTTTTCTTGTTTTTGGCACACCACCCGTAAAGCGGGTTGGTTTTCCATGCCAGCGAATCTTCGTAATACTGCTGCATTTGCCAGCCCCGATATTTGCTTTTGTCAGGCTCCTTTGCAGTCATGATGCGGCGCAAGTATTCGCGGAAATAAGTGGCAAGTCCGTCCTTGTGGTCTACAGGCTGAAACTTCAATACCAATGGAAGTGCCTGAAGCGAATCGCATTCCGCCTGCGTCAGGTATCCCGCCTTTCGCATCTGGTCGAGTACCGTATTACGCCTTCCACGAGAGCGTTCGTTGAAACGCCGCGGATTATAGAGTGAAGGATTCTTGCACATGCCCACCAGCGTGGCGGCCTCTTCCACGGAAAGATCTTTAGGATCTTTCGAGAAATAGGTTTTCGCCGCCGTCTTGATACCTACGGCATTATTGAGAAAGTCAAATTTATTAAGGTACATGGTAAGAATTTCCTCTTTTGTATAATACCGTTCTAACTTCACGGCTATCACCCACTCTATCGGTTTCTGCAAGAGACGTTCCGTCACGTTGTCCGCTGTGGGCGAATAAAATTGTTTTGCTAGCTGCTGCGTAATGGTACTTCCTCCTCCCGCATTCTTCTGCATGAAAATACCTCGTTTTACCACAGCACGCAGGAATGCACGAAAATCGATGCCAGAATGTTCGCTGAAACGCACGTCTTCGGTGGCTATGAGTGCATTTACTAAATTGGGAGACAAATCATTATACCCTACATACACTCTGTTTTCCCTACTGTATGACCATGTACCGAGCAATACGTTGTCATCGGATATGACTTGGGTAGCAAACTTCAGGTTTGGGTTCTCCAGCTCCTCCACAGGAGGAACATAGCCTATTTTCCCTTTTGCTATCGCTATGAAAACCGTTGCTACTGATGCCATCCCCAAAATAAGCAATGTCCACAACGCATAGATGAATTTCTTTCTCATGGCTTACAATTGTTTGTTCATTTGCCTTTTCCCGGATTACGCTATAAATGGGAAAGTTATAAACGTCTCTTTTAAGGATGCAAAAATATAAAAAATGCCGGAATAAGTGAAACTTGGCTCACGAAAAGTAGGAAAGTAAAAGTAATACATCCCGTATTCTCTGAACCTGCGGTTTATTTTGTATTGCCAGTTTCTTTGAAGTGTAGATTTTCCGAGTCCAAGCGAAATACAGTAGTACTGCTCTTGCCGTAGAAGATTATATTGTTTGGCAAAGAAGTACTACTGCGCGCGTAAAAGCAGTAGTACTTCCTTTACAAATTTAAGAGAACTGCGTATGCTTATTGCAAGGTTCCAGCTTCAGCTGCCTGGATCATTTGTTGGCTGGCATACATGTACACTTCTACACGGCGGTTTGCCGCACGTCCGGTTTCGGTGGTATTGTCCGCAACCGGATTGCTCTCACCTAATCCATCTACCGTTTTAATTTGGGAAGAAGCTGTTCCGCAGGTAAGAAGATAACTTGATACGCTCTGAGCACGTTCCTGGGAAAGTTCCAGGTTTTTCTGTACACTCTGTTCGGCAGTACTGTTTTTCCATCCTGTATTGTCGGTATATCCATAGATAGCAACATCCATGTCCGGATTCTTAATCAATACGTTGTTGGCAAACTTGCTTAAAGCCGATTTGGCGGAAGAGCTTAAAGTGGCGCTACTGGTAGAAAATAAGATCCCCGAATCAAAGGTCACCTTTACGGCCTGCAAGCCGTTGTTGTCGGTCACTTGTTCCACTTCGGCACCTTCAATTTCAGCCGCCGCCTCTGCTGCCTTATCCATCTTTCGTCCAATTAACACACCGGCACCTGTACCTACGGCGGCACCTACCGCCGCCCCGATAGCTGCGCCTTTGCCATGTCCGGCTATACCGCCAATAATGGCGCCCAGTGCAGCACCGCTGCCCCCGCCTATTATACCTCCTTTGGCAGTGTTGTTCAGACTTCCGCATCCGCTAAGCATCATACTGGTACCAAGCAGGATAGCCATGCAATTTGTTTTATTCATACATTCTTTCTTTGTGGGTTGTTTTTGTTCAATAAGCAAAAAGCGGATAGTCTTTCATGGTGTCGTTTACACGGGCACGTACAGAAGCTATCACCTTTTCGTCTCCGACATTTGACAATACAGTTTCAATCATGTCGGCAATTTCAAACATAAGACCTTCTTTGGCACCCCGGGTAGTGATGGCCGGTGTACCCAAACGGATGCCGGAAGTCTGGAATGCCGAGCGGGTGTCGAACGGAACCATATTCTTGTTTACCGTAATATCCGCCGAAACCAATGCTTTTTCTGCCACCTTTCCGGTCAGTTCCGGATATTTCGTGCGTAGGTCTACCAGCATGGAGTGATTGTCCGTTCCCCCTGACACGATGTTGAATCCGCGGTCCATAAGTGCTTGTGCCAATACGGCTGCGTTTTTCTGCACCTGTTTTTGATATTCCTTGTATTCTGGTTGCAGGCATTCGCCGAACGCCACGGCCTTGGCTGCTATGACATGTTCCAACGGACCACCCTGAATACCAGGGAATACGGCTGAATCCAACAATTGTGACATCATCTTGATTTCTCCCTTGGCCGTTTTCTTACCCCATGGATTAGGAAAATCCTTACCCATCAGGATAACTCCCCCCCGAGGTCCACGCAAGGTTTTGTGGGTAGTGGAAGTGACGATATGGGCATATTTCAACGGATTGTCCAACAGGCCCGCAGCAATCAACCCGGCGGGGTGTGCCATGTCGACCATAAATATGGCACCTACTTTATCGGCAATCTCCCGCATCCGCTTATAATCCCATTCACGCGAATAGGCAGATCCGCCCCCGATAATCATCTTGGGATGTTCGCGCAGGGCCACTTCTTCCATTTGGTCATAATCTATCCTGCCGGTTTCCTTTTTCACATTGTATTCACAGGGTGTATAGATGAGGCCCGATGTGTTGACAGGAGAACCGTGGGAAAGGTGTCCACCATGAGCCAGATTCAACCCCATGAATTTGTCCCCCGGATTCAGCACGGCGAGGAATACTGCAGCGTTCGCCTGTGCCCCGGAATGAGGTTGCACATTAACCCATTCGGCATTGAAAATTTGCTTCAGGCGGTCGATGGCTATCTGTTCGCTTTGGTCTACTACTTCGCATCCGCCGTAATAGCGTTTGCCGGGATATCCTTCTGCATATTTGTTTGTCATGCAAGATCCCATAGCCTGCATCACCTGGTCGCTCACAAAGTTTTCCGAGGCAATCAGTTCGATACCTTTCAACTGACGTTGATGTTCTTTTTCGATAATGTCGAAGATTAATTCGTCTCTTTTCATGTTTATAAGTTTAATTAAAAATCCTGTTTAAAATATCAAGCCTACAGAGAAGCTCAATGCGTTACGGCGCCGTTCAAGGTGGATGTCTTGTCCGTCGTAAGGCGGGGATGTTTGTTCCGTATCAAAAGTAACCGAGCGTACTATATTATGGAACCCCATTTCGTATCGGAAATCGAAGAAAATGTTCGAAACATTGACTGCCAACCCCACCACGCCGATGAATTGGAAAGGCCTCATGTTTTCCATAATATCCTGCTGGTAGAATCCCGAATATTCACTCCGACTATGCGCATCCCATACGTACGACACTTTTGGTCCCACAAAAAATGACATGCCATAAGGATATGTATCTACGAACTTGTATCCGTAAAGCAAAGGAATATCAATGGAATTGATGTCCGTCTTGACCAGCGCATTGTCCTGAAGTAGGGCGATATTGTCCCTCATGCTGTTAGAGATGGAAATGCTTCCTTTCAACACATTGTACGAAAATTCCGTTTGGAGGAAATGATGTTTCTTGAGATTGAAGCGACAGAACAAAGCACCGAAGTATCCCACCTTGTAATTGTTCTGGATATTCTCCAGCTCATTCCCGCCCACAGTGAAATGCCCAATAGAGAACATGGAAGAGTTGAATCCTGCTTTTATTCCCACATTCACTTTTGCCTCACCGTCGGCATTTTGCGTTGCCGGGCAGACTGTCAACGGGCATACGGAAGCAAACAGCAACACAAGTGGAATGAAAGCATTCGGCTTCATAGGCAATTCACTTTTTCTTCTGAACCGACCAACCGAATTTGCCTATTTTGCTTCCCGTACTGTAATAGTTACCGTGGATGTATACCAGCAAATCCGCTGCAGCCAGTTCGAACTTCCCCTGTTCTGTATCTAAGTATTTCTCATCCGCCTTTATATTCACCACATTGGCTATAAACATATCGTGTGATCCCAATGGAATTATATCTCTCACCTTACACTCAATGCAGAGGGGAGACTCTTCAACAATGGGCGCCCGTACGGTGGAAGCTTTTCCAGGAGTGAGGTGCATCTCCTTGAACTTGTTATAATCTTTGCCTGAGCGCACACCACACCAGTCGGTAGCATATGCCATGTCGCGTGTAGTCAGGTTGATGACAAACTCCATATTTTTCTTTAAAATAGGATAAGAATGCCGTTCCGGGCGCACGGAGATATAACACATAGGCGGGTTGGAACAGATTGTACCCACCCATGCCACTGTCAGCAGGTTGTATTCTTCTTCACACGAACCGCAACTCACCAACACAGCGGGTAACGGATAAACCATAGTTCCCGGTTTCCAGTCTTGTTTCATATTCAAATTAGTTTAACGTTGTCTATAGGTTGTTCTTTCTCGCAATAATGGCATTTCAGTATGCCCTGCTTTTTGTTGGTTACATGAAACCACGTCCGCATCGGTTCATGGTTCGTGATACATTTCGGATTGTTGCATCGTACGATGCCCTTCAGCTCATCGGGCATGGTCACTTCCTTTTTTTCCACTACCTCATAGTTCTGGATGATGTTCAGCCTCACATTGGATGCCACTACCGACAGGCGACTGATTTCCTCGTCCGTAAAAAAACGGCCTGCTATCTTGATTATGCCTTTTTTTCCAAGCTTTTTGCTCTCGAAGTTATTCCCTATCGTGATGTTGCTGTCCATATGCTGCAAATCTAATAAGGAAACTACCGTAAATAATTTATCCGAAGGTATATGGTCGATTACCGTTCCGTTTTCAAGGGCGGCAACCTGCAATTCTTTTTTTTCGTTCATAAAGTAATTCTTTAACTGGTCATTGTTGTGTATCCGCTCTCACTTCATCCAATGTAATACCCAGCACATCGCACAGGATGGCCTCGCGTGCATATAGCCCGTTCTGTGCCTGCCGGAAATAGTAGGCTTTCGGGTTACTGTCCACATCGTAGGAAATTTCGTTCACTCGCGGAAGCGGATGCAAGATACGCAAGTTGGGACGCGTGTGGCTTAGCATTTTATTGTGCAGGATATACATGTCTTTTACCCGTTCGTATTCCATCAAGTCGGTGAAACGTTCGCGTTGTACGCGAGTCATGTACAGGATGTCGGCATCGGCTATTGTTTCTTCGTTAAAGTCGGTGTGTTCTTCGTAGTGGATATGGTGTTCCTTGCAATAGAGCTTGTACTCTTCCGGCATCTTCAGTTCATTAGGGGAGATGAAATGGAATGTCGGATTAAAGTGGCGCATCGCCATCAGGAGCGAGTGTACCGTACGCCCGTATTTCAAGTCGCCCACCAAATAGATGTTCAGGTCCTCCAATGTACCCTGAGTCTTTTGGATAGAATAAAGATCGAGCATAGTCTGTGAAGGATGCTGGTTGGCACCGTCACCAGCATTGACAACAGGCACCGGAGCTATCTCACTGGCATATCGTGCTGCCCCCTCCAAGTAATGGCGCATCACGATAATATCTGCATAGTTGCTCACCATCATGATGGTATCTTTCAGGCTTTCTCCTTTTGATGAGCTGGTCACTTTCGGGTCGGTGAATCCGATAACATTGGCTCCCAGTCGATTGGCTGCTGTTTCAAAACTCAGGCGTGTACGGGTGGAAGGTTCGAAGAAAAGGGTGGCTACTATTTTTTCATCCAGCAGATGACGGTTAGGTTTCTTTTCGAACTCCCGCGCCATCTCCAACAAATAAAGGATGCGCTCTTTGGAATGGTCGGCAATAGTGACTAAACTTCTGTTTCCCATGTTTTAGGTCTTTGGATTGTTCTGTGAATACTGGAGTTCAAAGATAGGGAAAAAAACGGAATGTCCAGCTTTTTCCCATGAAAAGATTTCAGCAGAACCATATCTGCTGGGTAGTCATTGCAAGATGGGTGTTGACTCCCCTTTCATGTTAGTTATGAAAAAAACGAGCAAAAAACAGGCGAAAAACAGCTGCCGTCAGTTTTCGAACACGAAACCGGGTTCAAACTGACGGCCGAATATTTTTTGGAAGGTGAACCTTAGAAGTCAAGCAATATCTTCCAAATAATATACGGAATTGACCTCATCGAAGAAATCCTCCGTTACATCTACCAGATTGTCAAGTGCTTCCTCTTCTGTCTCTCCATACGCACAGCACTGATGATAATCCGGCAGATAAGCATAATAGGTTCCATCCGAAGTACATTCCACTACATAATTACAGTTATCAAATAGTTTCATAATGCGTTCCTCTTAATTTTAAAACACGACAAAGTTCAACACCGCAGATTACAAAATAGAGTATCACACATTACGATTCGATGAATTATTCCGGATTCTTCTTGCTCATCTTCCATTCAACCAAGAATGAAACCAATAAACCCAATCCACCGCCCAACAATATGCAAGCACCGTAAATCAAAGAAGATGTTTCATAACCATTTATATAATTTGAAAATACAAGACCGGAGGTACAACAAATAAAGTATCCGGCTAAAAGACCTACACCCAAACCAAGCATCAGACAACCAAAACGTAAAGATGAAAAAGTAAAGATAAAGAGATTGAAATCAGGACGCCTAATCCCTCCCTTCATCAACTCCTCACTGGAAAGTTTCTCTATCAGCATCATCCGTTCTTTCTTGCCGACAAATAACTCAAATAATTTATAAATCACTCCAAATACAATTGCCACATTGGCAACAATCATCAATTCTTTCATATTCTTATTATTTAAATTAAAAAAATAGTTTCTTTGTCCTTTAGATGCAAGGTCGCTAAAAAAGTTACACTCAAATGAACAATTTTTTCTTCAATGTGTTGTAACCTTTCGGATAAATGCTCGTCTAAAGAGCAAATGAAGACAGAAGAACTACATAAAATAGAACACATACTGGCCGGAAAAACTGAAGAGTTCACTTACTTCGTGGACACATACGGACAACAGATATTTACATTGATTGTCAGTATGGTAAATTCAGAAACCGATGCCGAAGAATTGACTCAGGACGCCTTTCTGAAAGCTTTCCAGCACTTGTCTTCGTTCAACGGAAAATGCCAATTCTCTACATGGATATACCGCATAGCTTACAACACGGCTTTGACTGCTCTCCGGAAGAAGAATATCGAATTGACTACAGACGAAAAACTATGGAATACTATCTCGGACACAGAAACCGATGATTTATTGGATGACGCCTCAGAGAGCCGTGTTGAAAAACTCAGAGAGGTTCTGAACCGGCTTCCGGCTGATGAAAGGGCACTGATTACATTTTTCTACGAAAAAGAAAAGAGTATCAGCGAAATAGCCGCCATTACCGGTCAAACCGAAGGAAACATAAAAGTGAAACTGTACAGACTACGCAAAAAATTGGCAGTTTGGATGAAAGAGGAGGATTAAAGCCATGACAGAAAAAGACAAAGGACTGAAAGAAGCCATCCGGAAACAGCCTGTCTTCCGGATTCCAACAAACTTCACCTACCGGATGATGCAACAAATCAAGGAGGAAGTCTACCGGAGAGAAAAACAGCAAGAAAAAAGATTGTTTATCCTGATGGTATCCATATGCGTCCTGATGATAAACGGCCTGTGTGCCTGGCTCATCTGGTTATTTGAACCGGATTTCCAGCATATTCGTGAAAACATATTGTTACAGTTTTCAAGGCTTCAGGGTCTGACCTTCTACCTGCCTATGATACTGGCTCTTTTCTTATTGGTTTGGTTCAACCATTGGCTTCGGAAAAAATTGATTTCTGAATAACTCATCCAAACTATAATTTT
Source organism: uncultured Phocaeicola sp. (assembly GCA_964488405.1). Taxonomy (GTDB): domain Bacteria; phylum Bacteroidota; class Bacteroidia; order Bacteroidales; family Bacteroidaceae; genus Phocaeicola. Next base: position 2,478 of record CAZAUU010000029.1, on the reverse strand, counting down.
AAAAAGGCTGTATCCGAATACTATCCGGATGCGGCCTTTCAGATTCTGCGCACATCGAATGATTCGACAAACAGTTGCAGAGCCCTGCATGTATCCCATATTAAACCTGTAAATAAACGAGAAGTCGGACGAAACATTGATAATTCTGATATATACCCATTGAAGATTCTAAGAAATAATTAATTTTGCAAACACATTGACCATTAAAATTTTTCATATCATGGATCGCACCAATATTATCGGCGAAAAAATAAAGGCCTTGAGGGAAATCAGGGAAATCAGCATCGAAGAACTTGCGGAACGCACGGGACTGTCAACCGGACAGATTGAACGCATCGAACAAAATGTGGACATCCCTTCACTCGCGCCACTACTGAAACTGGCACGCGCATTGGGAGTACGACTGGGAACTTTCCTCGATGACCAGCCAGAAGAAACGGGGGCAGTAGTCTGCCGTCGCGGTGAAGCGGACGACACTATCAGTTTTTCAAACAATGCTGTCGATGCCCGCCAGCATTTGCACTACCATTCACTTGCACGCAGCAAGGCAGATCGCCATATGGAACCGTTCGTCATCGACATCGATGCCCATGCCGACAACCAATTCAACCTCTCTGCCCACGAAGGCGAAGAATTCATCATGGTGCTGAAGGGCATGCTTGAGGTGAACTATGGCAAATACACCTACTTGCTGAAACAAGGCGACACCATTTATTACGATTCCATCGTGCCCCACCACGTACATGCCTACCAAGGCCAGACGGCACAAATCCTTGCCGTAATCTATACACCAGTTTAACAAAAAAAGAACGCTTATGACGCAACTTTACGAACGCACGCTCGGCGACTGGCTGGAGCATTGGGCCTCCGAATTGCCGGACAAGGAATACATCGTCTACTCCGACCGCAACCTGCGCTTCACATGGAGCCAATTCAACCACCGCGTAGACAACATGGCAAAGGGGTTGCTTGCCATCGGGGTCACCCACGGCACGCACGTGGGAATCTGGGCAAAAAACGTGCCAGATTGGCTGACATTCCTTTATGCCTGCGCCAAGATAGGCGCTGTGGCGGTCACCGTCAATACCAATTACAAACAGGCAGAATTAGAATACCTGTGCGAAAACTCGGATATGCACACTCTCTGTATCGTGGATGGCGAACGTGACAGCAATTTTGTGGAAATGACCTACACCATGTTGCCCGAGCTGAAAACCTTTGAACGCGGTCACATGAAGAGCAAACGTTTCCCTTACATGCGCAATGTGGTGTACATCGGCCAGGAAAAATACCGGGGTATGTACAATACAGCTGAAATCCTGCTGTTAGGCAACAACGTCGATGACGCCAGACTGGAAGAGGCAAAGAAGAATGTGAACTGCCACGACACGGTCAACATGCAATATACATCGGGTACGACTGGTTTTCCCAAGGGAGTCATGCTGACCCATTACAACATAGCCAACAACGGATTACTGACGGGCGATCACATGAAGTTCACCTCCGATGACAAGCTGTGCGTGTGCGTACCGCTGTTCCATTGCTTCGGCGTAGTGCTTGCTACCATGAACTGCCTGACGCACGGCTGTACCCAGGTGATGGTGGAACGTTTCGACCCGTTGCTCGTGCTCGCCTCCGTGCATAAGGAACGCTGTACGGCACTGTATGGTGTGCCGACCATGTTCATTGCCGAACTGCACCACCCCATGTTTGACCTGTTCGACCTTTCGTGCCTGCGTACAGGTATCATGGCAGGTTCACTCTGCCCCGTAGAACTGATGAAGCAGGTGGAGGAAAAGATGTACATGAAGGTAACCAGCGTCTACGGATTGACTGAAACATCGCCTGGCATGACACACAGCCGCATAGATGACACGCAAGAAGTACGCTTCAACACCGTAGGGCATGAATTCGAATTTACGGAAGTAAAGGTAATTGACCCCCAGACGGGGAATGAATGCCCTGTAGGTGTACAGGGGGAGATGTGCAACCGCGGATACAACAACATGAAAGGTTATTACAAAAACCCGCAGGCAACCGCCGAGGTGATAGACAAGGACGGTTTTCTACACTCGGGAGACTTGGGTGTAAAGGATGAAAACGGCAACTACCGCATCACAGGACGCATCAAGGACATGATTATCCGGGGAGGCGAAAACATCTATCCACGCGAAATAGAAGAATTTCTCTACCGCATGCCCGGTATCAAAGACGTGCAAGTGGCAGGCGTACCGTCGAAGAAATACGGCGAAGAAGTAGGTGCCTTCATCATCCTACACGAAGGTTATACGATGAACGAATTTGACGTGCGCGAGTTCTGCGAAGGGAAAATCGCCCGTTACAAAATTCCGAAATACATTTTCTTCGTCAAGGAATTCCCCATGACGGGTAGCGGCAAGATACAAAAATTCAAACTGAGAGAGTGGAGCCTGAAATTTTGTGCGGAATTGGGGATAGAAGTCATCTGATTCCAATGCC
>CAZAUU010000028.1:0-31180 GCA_964488405.1 uncultured Phocaeicola sp. | reverse complement strand
GTATTGAATATTAGAGGTTATATTTGCAGATGTTTAGCTCTTTTTTTCATTTTCGTCTTTATTTGACTTCTTGAATATCATATATTGCAGTTCCACGCTTCTTTATTGTATAACGGTCAGTTGGGAACGCTGTCCATAATACAGAATACCCACAAAACAGACAACTTTACTTTTTTCATTGATCACTAAACAGTGTGACCCATTGCTGGATTCCTCACACTTGTCAGCTTATATTAACTTTATCCCATTAGAGCATATGGGGAAATTAAAATCATTTACAATTATGTCAAAGAAAAAATTAGCCATCATTATGGCACTATCAGTATTGAATTTAAGTGTATTTGCTTCAACTCCGTTAAGTCGGGGAACAACACTTTCTGTTAGAATTACATCTCAAATAAGCAGTAAATCCAAAGGAACTCATACAGCCTTTGTAGAAAATGATGTCAAGAGCAAAGATGGCGCAGTTCTTATTAAGCGAGGCACTCCTGTAGAATTACAAATTGAGAAGAAAAAAGCCAAAGGCTGTGGCAGAGCAGGCTATGTGCAGGTTAAATGCATATCGACATCTGCCGTTGATGGACAAAATATTATTTTGGAAGGCAGTACAGACGCTGAAGGAGATGATAAGAAAGGATTAGCAATAGGATTGGGTGTTGGCCTTGGATTAACATTCTTACCTTTTGTCGGTTTTGCATTTTTAGCCATAAAAGGGAATCAAGCTGTTATACCGTCAAATACATTAATCCCTAATGTATTCGTTATGAATGATTATGAAATACAGAAATAACGCGAGTTTGACATAACAAGTTACCCATCTTTGATAAAACAAGTATCAAGGATGGGGTTCTTTCCGTCTTTTGATCATTTCGTGTCCAAGCTGACAAAAGTTTTTATACGATATCCTCCCGTAAGAGTGCCAATAGAACGCACATTATCAGATCCATTTATCAGAATTGGCGATGCTGATGCTCAAATAAGCTTACAAAGGAACAGTCTATACACTAAATGCGGATCGACCTGCTTCTTCAGGCGGTTTTGATGCGGTTGCCAAAAGACAGCAGGGCGGCACAGGCATCATCCGAATGCCTCGTGCCGCCCCGTATCGCCTATGGCGAAGGATATACAGCTATTACAACTTTATACCGCGTGCCATTTCATCGGCTACCACAGCCATCATGCCTTCCACCTGTGCCAAGGCAAGCATACGGCCATGAAAAGAGTAACCGGGATTATACCCCTTGTCCTCGTCGCCCAACATGGTGCGTCCATGGTCTACACGCATCGGCAAGCCCGGCTTTATCTGCTCGAAGATGCGAATCAGGTCGATGAGATGCCCCCGTCCTTCCAGATGGGAACTCTCGATGAAGTTGCCGCCCGGCATGGCACGTGTGCTGCGCAAGTGCACGAAATGGGTACGTGAGGCGAACTTACGGGCAAGCTCGCGCGTATCGTTGTGCTCGCCTGCACTCAGCGAACCTGCACAGAATGTCAGCCCGTTATGCGGATTGTCCACAGCATTCAGGAACCACGCGATGTCTTCCCCATCCGTCACAATGCGTGGCAGACCCAAGATTTGGAAAGGAGGATCATCAGGATGCACACATACGTTCACACCGTATTCCTCGCACACCGGCATAATGGCGGAAAGGAAATAACGCATGTTCTCGCGCAACTCATCACGCCCAATGCCCTTATAGCGTGCCAGCAGGTTACGGAAAATGGCCACCGGATTCTTGTCACCCTCACGGATATTGCCGTTCACGAAGCCCTGCGTCTTGACGATAATCGCGTCTACCAGCCCGTCTTTCTCCGTCTGCGTAATGGTCTTGTCCAACTCTTCCACCTTGCGCAATTCCTCTTCCGAATAATCTGCCGCAGCCCCTTCGCGCTGCAAAATCTTCGTATCGAAATAAGCGAAACGGATACGGTCGAAGTACAACGAAGACGCACCATCTGCCCACGGATGCTCCAAGTCGGTACGCACCCAGTCGATAACGGGCATGAAATTATAGCAAACCGTCCTGATGCCGCATCGGCCCAGGTTGGCAAGGCTCACCTTGTAGTTTTCAATCAGCCGGTCGCGTTCCGGCCCGGCGTATTTGATGGCCTCACATACCGGCAGGCTCTCTACCACCGACCATCTCAGTCCGTACGATTCGATATACGATTTGAGGTCATTGATTGCCTCTACCGTCCATATCTCCCCGTTCGGCACATCGTGGAGCGCCGTCACGATGCCCTCCACTCCAATCTGTTTCAGCATGGAAAGTGTAATCTTATCCTTCTTTCCAAACCATCTCCATGTTTTTTCCATCATAGCTGTTCCTGATTTATTCATTACCAAATATCCACGCGGTCTTCCGGAGCCACATACAGAGAATCATCGGGAGTAACCTGGAATGCGTCATACCATGCCTGGATGTGGGGCAGAGCACCGTTTACACGCCATTTGCCCAACGAATGAGGATCGCTCTTGGTGTAGACGCGGATTTGCTCGTCACGGATGTTGCCTGCCCACAGTGTCGCGTATGCGATAAAGAAACGCTGGTCGGGCGTGAACCCGTTCTTCTCTTCCAGCGGGGCATCTTTCGTTGCGTTCCGGTAAGCCGTATAAGCCACATTCAATCCTCCGTGGTCGGCAAGGTTCTCACCCAATGTCAATGCACCGTTGCCATTCAGGCCGGGAAGCACTTCGATCCGGTTGAAGAAATCCACCATTACCTGCGCACGTTCCTTGAAGCGGTCTGCATCGCCTTCTGCCCACCAGTCTTTCAGGTTGCCGTCCTTGTCGAACTGGCGTCCCTGGTCATCGAACCCGTGTGTCATCTCGTGGCCTATTACCACACCGATAGCACCGTAGTTGGCAGCATCATCGGCATCCATATTGAAGAAAGGCGGCTGCAGGATACCTGCCGGGAAACAGATTTCATTGGTCGAAGGATTATAGTAGGCATTTACCGTCTGCGGTGTCATCAGCCATTCGTCCTTGTCCACCGGCTTGCCCAAACGGTTTATCATGTCGTTGAACGCCCATTCGGACACACGGCAATAGTTTGCCCAGTACGAATCCTTCTCGATATCCAGGTTCGAATAATCCTTCCATTTGTCAGGATACCCCACCTTGACATGGAAAGTGGCCAACTTCTCGTGGGCACGCACCTTGGTGCTGTCGCTCATCCACTCCTGCGCATCGATGCGTTCGCCCAACGCAGTCTGCAGGTTCTTCACCAAGTTCACCATGCGTTCCTTGGCTGCAGCAGGAAAGTATTTCTCCACATACATCTGCCCCACCAGTTCGCCCAACATGCCGTTTACGGAGTTGACCGCACGTTTCCAGCGCGGCTGGTTCTCCTGGCGGCCGGACAATACCTTTCCATAGAAATCGAAGTGGGCATCTACGAAGTCATCGCTCAAAGTGGAGGAAGCTGCATCCAACAGGTTGTATTCCAGGTAGGAAACATGTTTCGACAAGGGCAACGAGCTGATAAGCTTGCCTACCACCCGAACCGGCTCTACCTGCTCCACATTAAGCTCCGCCGGAGCCTGGATGCCCAAACCGGTCATGAAAGCATCCCAGTCGACCCCCGGAACCTGTTTCTTCAGTTCCGCATAAGACATCTTGTGGTAATTGGCCTCGGGGTCACGGCGTTCTGCCGCACTGAGCGACACCTTGGCAATGGCAGTCTCTATTTCCATCACATCTGCCATTTTCTGCTGCGCCTCGGACTCGGTGAACCCGGCAAGCGTGAACAGTTTGGCAATGTATTTCTTGTATTCGTTACGGATATTTTCGGTGATGCTGTCCGTATCCAAATAATACTCTTTCTCACCCAGGTTGATTCCGCCCTGCCCCATCTGGAAGATGTTCAACGAACTGTTTTTCGGGTCGGCGTACACATACCAGCTAAAATAAGTGCCCACACCGGAATTGCGACGCAAACTGGCAACCATCGGGATGATCTGCTTCTTGTCCGTCAACCCGGCAATCTTGTCCAGCATTGGCTTCACCGGTGCCATGCCCTGCTCGTTACGGGCTACGCTGTCCATCACCACATTGTACAGGTCGCCTATTTTCTGTGCGGCCGTACCTTTCCCATTCTCCTGTGCAGCCAGGCCTTCTATCAGTTCGCGCAGCTGCGTCCGGTTGTTTTCCGCCAGTTCATCGAAGGTGCCGAAACGCGAATACTCCGCCGTCAGCGGGTGTGCATCGTTCCATCCCCCGCATGCATACCGGAAAAAATCATGGCCTGCAGTCACGGTGGTGTCCATGTTTGCCAAATCAATGCCGGAAGTGTTCTTCTCCTGCTGTCCGGCACAACCTGCCATTGCAGCGGCAATTACTGCCGCAACGGCGACATAATGTTTTGATTTCATACTCATGTTAAAAATTATTTATAAAATATATGTTCATTCCTTCAATTCATCCAACTCCAACGAAACAGCCTCCCACTCCGCCTCCGCATCGGATATGCGCTTCTTCAGCTCCTGGTATTTGCCGTAGAGTTTCATGTCCGAAGCCCCTTGGGGAGTAGACATTTCCGCTTCCACCCCCGCCAACTGGCGTTCCAGTTCGCCTATCGAGTCTTCCAGCCCGGCCACCTGTTTCTCAAGTTTCCGTATTTTCCGGTTCTGTTCCTTCTGCGCTTCGTACGAGAGCTGCCCGTCCGCAGGTTCTTTTCCTTTTTTCACTTCGGGCGAAGACAGGCAAGACGCTTGCAACTCGTCCAGGCTTTCCATCTTCTTTTTCTGCAGGAAGTCGTAGATACCCCCGATGTGTTCCCTTACCAGCCCGCCACCGAACTCGTACACTTTCGTCACCAACCCATCGAGGAATTCGCGGTCGTGCGACACCACGATGACCGTCCCGTCAAACTCACGCACAGCCTCCTTCAACACGTCCTTCGAACGCATGTCCAGGTGGTTGGTCGGCTCGTCCAGAATCAACAGGTTGACCGGCTCCAGCAACAGGCGTATCATGGCAAGCCGGGTACGCTCTCCTCCCGAAAGTACCGACACTTTCTTGTCCGAGGCCTCCCCGCCGAACATGAACGCGCCCAGAATATCACGTATCTTCAGGCGGATATCGCCTTTTGCCACACAATCGATGGTGTCGAACACCGTCAGGTTTCCATCAAGCAGCTGCGCCTGGTTCTGCGCAAAATAGCCTATCTGCACATTGTGTCCCAAAACCAGCTTGCCCCCGTAGGGTATCTCGTCCATGATGCACTTCACCAATGTGGATTTTCCCTCGCCGTTCTTCCCCACAAAAGCCACCTTCTCACCCCGGCGGATGGTAAGGTTCACATCATGGAACACCACGTGCCCGCCGTATGCCTTCTCCAAGTTCTCGCAAATCACCGGATAACTGCCCGAACGCACCGCAGGAGGAAACTTCAGGCGCAAGGCGGAGTTGTCCTCCTCGTCCACCTCCACACGTTCCAACCTCTCCAACTGCTTGATGCGGCTCTGCACCTGTACGGCTTTGGAAGCCTTGTAACGGAAACGCTCGATGAAGGCCTCGGTGTCTTCTATCTGTTTCTGCTGGTTCTGGTAGGCACGGAGCTGCTGCCCGCGACGTTCCTTGCGTAACATCACAAACTCATCGTAAGGCACCTTGTAGTCGTAAATACGCCTGCAGGAAATCTCGATGGTACGGTTGGTCACATTGTTGAGGAAAGCACGGTCGTGGCTCACCAACACCACCGCACCCGGCTCCATCTTCAGGAAATTTTCCAGCCACTGGATGCTTTCGATATCAAGGTGGTTGGTCGGTTCGTCCAAAAGCAACACATCAGGATGACGCAGTAACAATTTCGCCAATTCGATGCGCATGCGCCATCCGCCGCTGAATTCGGCTGTGGGACGGTCGAAATCGTTGCGGCTGAATCCCAATCCCACCAACGTACGCTCGACCTCCGCCTTATAATTGGTGCCTCCCATCATCAGGAAGCGCTCGTTTTCATGCGTAAAACGCTCTATCAGGCTACGGTATTCATCCGATTCGTAATCAGTGCGCCCGGCAAGCTCACGGTTCATCTCCGCTATCCGGTCCTGCAGTTCGAAAATAGGGGCAAACGCCATTTCCGCCTCTTCCACGACCGTACGCGTATCGTCCGGCACCATCACCTGCGGCAGGTATCCCACCGTCACACCGCGTTGCACCGACACCGTCCCTTCTGTGGGACGCTGCTGCCCGGCAAGGATTTTCAGTATGGTGGACTTCCCTGCCCCGTTCCTGCCCACAAGGGCAATGCGGTCTTTCTTGTTGATGACGAACGAAACGTCCTCGAACAAAGGAGTCACACCAAATTCTACCTTCAAACCTTCTATAGAAACCATAATACCCGTTCTTGCTTTGGCAAAGGTAAGTATTTATTTCCGTCTTTTCACACATCGGGGAAACTATTTTGGCTAAAGCCGGCCACAAAGCAAGACGGAGGAAACGGCAAACACAAGTGGACACACGCCCCAACGACACCTCTCGCACAGGCTTATGCGGGCAATGGCATAAAACAGCACGGGCGGTCGCGTAAAGCTACGCGGCCGCCCGTGTTCCCATCCGCCACACAGGACGTGTGGCAGCAGAAGTATGTATTTTTTATTCGGTATAACGTTCGATGGTCTGATCCCGGTCAGGTCCTACCGACACAATCTTGACAGGTGTTTCCAATTGCTCCTCCAAGAAATTGAGGTAAGCATTGAACTCTTCGGGGAACTCGTCTTCGCTGGTCATCTTCGTCATATCGGTCTGCCAGCCGGGCAATTCCACATATATCGGCTCCACGCCTTCGGCAATATCGTAAGGGAAACAGTCGGTTTCCTTACCGTCCACCTTGTAAGCCACACATGCCTTCACCGTAGGGAACTCATCGAGCACATCACTCTTCATCAAAATCAGCTTGGTCACGCCGTTCACCATGATTGCATAGCGCAAAGCCACCAGGTCCACCCAACCGCAACGGCGTTCGCGCCCCGTCACAGCCCCGTATTCGTGCCCCAGCTCGCGGATCCTCTTTCCGGTTTCATCCTCCAGCTCGGTAGGGAACGGCCCCGCACCCACGCGGGTGCAATAAGCTTTCATGATGCCGTACACCTCGCCTATCTTGTTGGGTGCCACTCCCAACCCGGTACATGCACCTGCACAAATGGTATTGGACGAAGTCACGAAAGGATAAGAACCAAAATCGACATCGAGCATCGTCCCCTGTGCACCTTCGCACAACACACTCTTGCCTTCCTTCAACAAAGCATTGATTTCATGCTCGCTGTCCACCAGGTGAAAGCGGCGCAGGTAGTCGATGCCTTCCATCCACTGCCTTTCGGCTTCGGCAATATCATATTCGTAATGCAAAGATTCCAGTATCATCTCGTGGCGTGCCTTTGCCTTCGCATATTTCTCCTCGAAGCCATGCAGGATATCCCCCACGCGCAACCCGTTGCGGCTCACCTTGTCGGTGTACGTCGGTCCGATGCCCTTGCCCGTAGTGCCTACCTTCGAGGCACCCTTGGCAGCTTCGTATGCCGCATCCAATACGCGGTGCGTGGGCAGGATGAGGTGGGCCTTCTTCGAGATGTGCAGACGTTCCCTCAACGGATGCCCGCTGGCCTCCAACGCTTCCGCCTCCGCCTTGAACAATGCGGGATCGAGCACTACCCCGTTGCCGATGATATTGATTTTATCTCCCTGGAAGATTCCGGAAGGTATCGAGCGGAGCACATATTTCTGACCTTCAAACTCCAGCGTGTGACCGGCATTCGGCCCTCCCTGGAAACGGGCAACCACATCGTAGCGGGGGGTCAGCACATCGACTACCTTCCCTTTTCCCTCATCGCCCCATTGCAAACCTAACAATACATCTACTTTCATGTTTTCTTCTGCTTTTATCGTAATTTTGTTCATTTCTTTTTCCGTTTTGCCGACGAACAGCGGCTGCACAACCCATATATATATAAGGAATAATGCGATGCATGGAATCCTTTCAGCTTTGTGTTTACGATAGCCTGTTTCAACGACACATTCTCGAACTCGGAAACTTTCCCGCACGAAGTGCAGATCATGTGATGGTGTGTCCCATTGTTGTACGAACGTTCGTATTGGGATGAGTTCCCGAACTGGTGCTTGACGACCAGCCCGGCATCAGTCAGCAGGATAATCGTGTTGTACAGGGTGGCACGGCTGACACGGAATTTTTCCTTCTCTGCCATGTACGTATACAGCCTCTCGATGTCGAAATGACCCTTGAGGGTATAAATCGTATCGAGTATGGCATACCGTTCGGGAGTCTTGCGATGCCCGTTCTTCTGCAGGTAATCAGTGAATATCTGCTTTACCTTTTCCCTGATATTTTCTTCTGTCCGGTCGTTCATTGTGGCTCAAAGTTAGTCGTTTTTATGTAATCAGGAAACACTGCCAAAGAAATTCTTTACCTGCACTCCCACTCCGCCCGTATTTCATCCGCCCATGCCCGCACGGACAGGTCGTCCGACTTCTCCCAGACAGACAGCTGTCTGCCCACCATGCACCGGTGGACATCCGACATGGCGGCATACTTGCGCAACGCCAATACCGCCGCCCTCTGCACGATGCCGGTCTCTCCCTCAACCGCCGCATACGCCTGGTCCAGAAATTCCGCCCCACTGCGTTCATTCGGCTGCATCCCTTTCATCAGCAGCCTGGCCATCAGCAAGAAACCGCACAACTGGAAATACTCCCTGTCGTCCGCCATCCACCGGAACACGACTTCCGAAGCATAAGGCAAACGCCGGAACAGGTTCATCACCGTGTATTCAGCCAGTTCCGGATAGTGCATATCCTCTATCCAGATGTCCGCAATCTCCGGATAAAAGGTGTCCACAGGCTGAAGCAGCCCCGCCATGATCTTGCACTCGCGGATATTTTCCTTCCACAGGGCTTGCGCCAATTCGTGCACAGCCGGATAGGCGGAAGCAATTTCCCGGATGCGGGGATACTCAATCCCGAAATTCATCTTATAATCTACCCCCTTGTCGCGCATGCTTTGCGATACCGGCCCGTTCATATACAGGCGGAAACGTGACTTTATCTCTCTCACCGTTTCTCGTACATCCATCGTATCCATTATGTATCAACAGTCTAAATTCGAATAATCGCGGCTGTAGCGCAACATCTGTCCGGCGTATCCTTCGGTATAGGACACCGATACATCGGTGATGTGCCCGTCAGCGTCCATACAGGGCGTATATACCGGGTTGACGAATCCCTTGTAAGGAGCCAGGTTCAACTGCCGGTAGCGTTGCAGCACTTCGGCATGCAGGACCGGTTCCACCTGCACACCGTAACCTTCTACCAACCGGCGTGCCGCCTCGTAGTCGCCTTCGCTCTTGATGCGCTGCACCTCGGCCAGCAACGTGCCGAACAAGCCGCGCAGCTTCCCATAGTCATTGACGCGCACATACGTTTTCCCGCCGCGCACGGGCATGTCTACCACCCCGTCCTTCCGTCCCTGCTCCAATGCCCAGCGGGCTATCAGCTGGCGGTTGCGCATGTGTGCCTCCTCTACCGTACGTCCCGGTTCGATACGTACCCATTGCGTCATCAGCCCGTTCATCATATACAAATAATATTCTGCCTTATAGGCTTCCGCATCGGGCACCAGCCCCAGTTTCACCATGTGCGCGTCTGCCAGATAATAAAGTCCAAAAAGGTCGGCACGGGCTTCCTCTATCGTGGCTCCATACGCCTTCAGCGCATCGGCATCCACGCCCGGGAGCAGTCTGCCCGATCCGTGCCCCACGCATTCGTGCAGGTCGGTATGCAGGTTGCCGGTAAGGTCGGCATACGTGTCCAAAAGATTGTACTCTACCTTGCTCCACACAAATTCATCGCGAAACCCGTTTCCCCTGGCGGCACGGTTGTATGCTTCGGTCAGGTTGCCTATCGTGACCGACTTCGAGCCGTGTACGCTCCGTATCCAGTTCGAGTTCGGCAGGTTGATACCGATGGCCGTTGAAGGGTAAAGGTCACCGCCCAATATCGCAGCGGTCACCACTTTTGCCGAAACGCCTTCCACCTTTTCTTTCTTGAAACGAGGATCCACCGGCGAATGGTCTTCAAACCATTGCGCTTCACTGCTGATAATCTCTGTCCGGCGGGTAGCCTCCGTATCCTTGAAGTTGACGATCGATTCCCAGCTTGCCTTCATGCCCAACGGGTCGCCGTAGCTCTCGATGAACCCGTTCACAAAGTCTACCTGCGAATCCGTATCCTTCAGCCACGCGATGGAACAGGCATCGAAAACCTGCAAGTCACCGGTGCGGTAAAACTCCACGAGCAGGCGGATTACCTCCCGCTGCGCATCGTTTTCCGCCACTGTTTCCGCCTTCTCCAGCCAACCGGTAATCTTTTCGATGGCGGCCGAATACATGCCCCCGATTTTCCATACCTGCTCGCAGATACGTCCGTATTCCTTCACCAACCGACTGTTCATGCCGTACATGACCGGTTCCGTCCGGCTTCCGGCAGCTTTCTGCCTTGCGTAGAAATCTTCCGCCTCCTGCTGGGTGACCCCTTCGTAATAGTTTGCTGCCGAAGTCAACACAAGGTCTTCGCCGTCTGCCTGGTTCACCCGTTTGGGCATCACTTCCGGATCGAATATCACCGGGAAAAGTTTCCGGCACATGGCCTGCACATCTTCCCCCTTACCCAAAGGCAATACCGCAGAGTCCACCGAATCAACCAGCCCCGCCAGATAATCCGGCGTAAAGCCCGGCACGAGCTTGTCGCAGGCATAATGATGATGAATCCCGTTCGAAAACCAGACCCTCTTCAAGTAGACCTCAAACTGGCGGAATTCCTCCGTCGTGCGGTCACCTCCGAAGTGTACATAGAGAGCTTCCAACAGGCGGCGTATCTGCAGGTTGTATTTTCCGTTCTGGTCGAACAAGATATCCCTGCCTTCCAAAGCTGCCTGCGAGAGATAATAGACCAATGTCTTTTGCCTCAGCGTCAACTGTTCGAAGCCGGGCACCCGGTAACGCAGGACCTGCAAGTCGGCAAACTGATCTACCGTATAATCAAATGTATTTTCCATCTGTTGTGTCCTCCTGATATTTTATTTATTTTCAAAGGATGCCTCCGGTCTGTTGACACAAAATAAGACTGTCCCCATACCTACACAGAAACAGTCTCATATACATTTCCCGGCATTCCTGATTTTCTAACCTTTTGCTTCCAGTTTTCTCTTCCGATAGCCGTTCGGTGTCTCGCCCACGTTCTTGTAAAAAGCGGCATAAAACGACTGGCGGTTGGAAAATCCCACCATCGCACTGATTTCTTCCACATTTTTGTCAATGTAACGCCTGTCGACCAGCAGATGCAACGCCTCCTTGATGCGATATTCATTTACAAGGCACGAATAGTTCATGCCGAAACGTGAATTGACTACAGCCGACAAATAGCGGGTGTTGGTTTTCAACTCTTTTGCCAAGTCTTTCGCCGAATAGTTCGGATCCTTGTACTTTTTCTGCAGAACCAGGATGTTCAATATCTTATCATACAACTCATCCGCCAGTTCCGCACGAATCATGTCGCGATAAGGCGCATCCTTGATTTTGCGCTCGCGCACATTGTAAGGTTTCCTCTCGGAAGTTCCAACGTGTTTCAAATTGTTTGTACTGTTTTCTCTCATCTGTCTTCTATTGTTGTTTGAGTATAATTAATACACAAAATTCGTGAGTTTTTTTCTATTCCACAATAGATAAACAGGTTATTTCCTGAATAATATCATTTTTTTACATAAATTTCCAAGACAATAAAAAAATATGAGGATAATCTAATTTTTTAGATTCATACAGCCCCACATCCGGCGATTCACGCTCTTCCCCCTTGCAGAACCGGCCCACACTGCCAATGACACACTCCATAGCCATACAAAAAGATACTCCAAGCCATTCTCTAATGGCTGGAGTATCACAACACAAAAACTAAACTAGACTTAACTAAACTATTCAATAAAGAAGTTTCACAACTTCTATTTTTATTATTTATGTACTCTACAAAGATAGAATTATATTTATAAGTGACAAAATACGAGAAGGAAAAACTTGAAGTTTTTCCACGAAAAAAAGTTAAAAAAACAATTATCGTCAAATAATATGTTCGCTAACATAGTTTTGCAACTCCTGTTTGTAACTGTCGGATACAGGAATGTATTTTTTCCCGAACACAATACGCCCTTTTCCGATAATCTTTATTTTCTTTTTTTGTACGATAAAGGAACGATGGACACGGATAAACTGGTTTGCCGGAAGTTTTTCTTCCATTGCACGCATGCTGATCAGTGAAAGGACCGGTTTGTCTTCTCCCTCCAGATAAATCTTGATATAGTCTTTCAGACCTTCTATATAAAGTATTTTATCCAGTTCGATCTGCACCAGCTTATAATCACTTTTCACATAGATATAGCGGTGTGAGTCCTCCGGCAAGGCAGGCGCAGGCTCTGCCTTCTGTTGCAATTCGAACCAATGAAGAGCTTTGTTTACCGCTTCCATAAAATCCAAATAGCTGATAGGCTTCAGCAAATAATCGAGGGCATTGACGCGATAACCATCTATGGCATATTGGCCGAAGGCGGTGGTAAAGACAATGCGTGTGTGCTCGGATACCATGCGTGAGAACTCCATTCCGTTCAAGTCGGGCATCTGGATGTCCAAAAACAATAAGTCGACCGGACATTCGGGCAAAGACTTCATGGCCTGTACGGCACTGGAATAACTACCACAAAGTTCCAATACAGGTGTTTTCTTGACATAACTTTCTATCAGTTCCAAAGCCAAAGGCTCATCGTCTACTATGGCGCATCGCAATTTCATGGCTCTTCTGTTTTTAAATTTGGGTTAATGGCTTAGTTTTATGGAGATGGATGAAATATATTCTTTTCCGTCTGCAGACACCATCTGTTTCCATTGGTAGCTACCCGGATAAATCAACTCCAACCGTTTGCGAACCTGCTCCAGCCCGATACCCGACCCGCTTTTATCCATATAGGTCTTAGGATAATTACTATTACGGATGGTACAACGTATCTCACTATCCGTTTCGCTGATGTCTATGTAGATGAAACTGCGATCCGTTGGAGAAATGCCATGCTTGAAAGCATTCTCTATCATCGAAATAAAAATCAGCGGGGCAATAGGTGTCTGGCTGTCCGGCTTGATGTCGAACAAAGTCTGTATGCTGACCTGCGCCGTTACACGGATACGCATCAGTTCAATGTAATTCCGAATGAAATCAATCTCCTTCGACAACGGCACAAACATCTGCTGGTCGTCATAGAGCACGTAACGCAGCAATTTGCTCAGCTCCTGCACCGCCTGTTGTGCCTTTTCCGTATCAAACGCAATGAGTGCATAAATATTATTCAGCGTATTCAGCAGGAAATGGGGATTAAGCTGGTTCCGCAGGTTTTTCAGTTCGGCTTCGGTACGGCTTTTGACCGCTTCACGCCGTTCGGCTTCCGCTTCACTCCAACGGATACTCATACGTATGGCTACACTCAGTCCCGCAGAAAAGATAAGACCAGCCATGTCACGGAAAAAGAAAATGTATTGCGGTGGACCCGGACGATCGAAAACCGAGGGAGGAGGAAGATAAAACAGGGAATTCAAATACCGTATACCCAGTGTCACAAACAAGATAATAACCAGATTGGAAAAAAAGAATCGTTTGGTATGCTCGCGAAAAAGCACATGAGGAATCAGCAAAAAATAGTTTATATAGAAGATGATACAAGAGGAAACGGGGAACATGCTATGGTGCAGATATTCGTCCCAATCAATCGAACCGTTGGTACGCTGGGCAAAAAAAAGCGGAAAGACCAAAAACAGACCCCAGCAGCAGACATGGATCAAGGTTCCCAATGAACGGTGGTGTATGTCAACATTTTGTGTCATGAATTCAAGGTTATATTAAAAGTACGATTCACAGTAGAAAAATCCGGCTGCAGGGATAAAATCCCTTGATGCAGCCGGATTAAAGAAACCAAAGTTATGAAGAACAAAGTTATTTTAGACGAACTTTCACAAGCTCGGGCTAAAATCGAAAGTATTTATTCATAGCGTAACGCTTCTATCGGGTCAAGGCTCGCAGCCTTCTTGGCCGGATACCATCCGAAGAATACCCCAGTGAATGTACAAACTGCAAACGACAGCACTACACTCCACGGCTGGATGAACACAGGCCAGTGTGCCACACTTTTAATGACAAAACTGGCACCGCATCCCATTATTACGCCAATTATTCCCCCCGTAATACTAATCAGAATGGCTTCTATCAGAAACTGCGAGAGGATGTCTATGCCCCGTGCCCCTACCGACATACGCAAACCGATTTCGCGGGTGCGCTCGGTGACAGACACATACATGATGTTCATGATACCGATACCGCCCACTACCAGCGATATACCTGCAATGCAAGCAAGCAACGTGGTCATCAAGTCGGTGGTTGTATTGAGCATGGAACTTAGTTCTTGTTGTGTACGGATTGTGAAATCATCGTCATCCGAATTTTTCAGTTTGTGTTCACGACGCAGAATCGTAGTGATTTCGTCTACGGCCTCATCCGTCATGCCCTCTGTCAGGGCGGACGCGAATATACCACTCAGGTATGTCTGCGCCAACAAACGTTTCATGACAGTGGTATACGGCGAAAGCACAATGTCATCCTGGTCATCCCCCATGGAGTTGTAACCCTTCGATTTCAGTACACCAATCACCCGCAAGGGGATTTTGTTGCACCGGATAATCTTGCCAATAGGATCCGAGCCATCAGGGAACAAGTTGTCTACAATAGTTTTTCCGATGATGCATACTTTGGCTGCCGTACGGATATCGTTGTCACTGAAGGCTTCCCCTTGTTCTACAGTAAGCTGACGTATTTCAAGGTAATCATTGTTGCATCCGGTCACCGAAGACGGGTAGTTGTTTGAACCGGCAATAAGCTGGCCCGATGAAGCGACATTCGGACTGATTGCCGCCACATACACACATTCATCGCGCAGTTTCTCGTAATTCTCCAGCTTCAGGGTCTGCATAGCAGAAGGATCTTGCCTGACACCTCCCCGCATTTCCGCGCCCGGATGAATCATAATCATATTCGACCCCATCTCGGAAATCTGCTGCTGGATGCTCCGCTTCGATCCTTGCCCGATAGCAATCATGGCGATTACCGATGCCACACCAATGATGATTCCCAGCATCGTAAGGAAAGCGCGCAGCTTATTGTTAGCCAACGCCCGGATTGCTATTTTAAAAAGATTTGTTCCGTTCATCTTGTATTTTCTCTTTCATTCTGTTCTTCCCTTTACGGGGAATATTTTGGGCAATTACCTTCGTTCATCCACCTTAGGCAAACCGCCAATCCGGCATCGCGGAGGAATTTTGCCGCTAAGTTA
The DNA here is from genome assembly GCA_964488405.1 of uncultured Phocaeicola sp. Classification (GTDB taxonomy): domain Bacteria; phylum Bacteroidota; class Bacteroidia; order Bacteroidales; family Bacteroidaceae; genus Phocaeicola. The sequence continues at coordinate 15,749 of CAZAUU010000028.1, read as the reverse complement.
CATTTTTTATTTTAATTATCACGCTTCATCCTCATCATTTTTTGGCAAAGCTGCCAATGCTTCACTGGCAGAGAGGATATGGCTGTTCGCCGTATCTTCGATTACATGCCCGTCGCGCAAGCGGATATTCCGGCTGCTGTATTGTGCAATGTCAGGATTATGAGTGACAAAGATTATGGTACGCCCATCGGCATGCAGCTTTTGGAACAGTACCAGTATCTCATACGAAGTCCGTGTGTCGAGGTTACCTGTCGCTTCATCGGCGAGGATAACGGCTGGATTATTGACCAATGCCCGCGCAATGGCCACGCGCTGCATTTGTCCACCCGACATCTGGTTCGACTTATGTTCCAACCTGTCGCCCAAGCCTACGGCAACCAATGCCTCAATAGCTCTCGTTCTCCGTTCGGCGGCACTTACCGCCGAATTGTACATCAAAGGAAGCTCCACATTGGCTACCGATGTAGTTTTCGGGAGCAGGTTATAATTCTGGAATACAAAACCTATCTTCCGGTTACGCAGGATAGCCCGTTGCGATTTGCTCATGGTGCGCACGGATACCCCATCAAGGTAATATTCTCCGCTGGACGGCGTATCCAGGCATCCCAATGTGTTCAACAGCGTGGATTTTCCCGATCCCGACGTTCCCATGATGGTGACAAACTCCCCTTCCTTGATGGTGAACGAGACACCCCGCAAGGCATGTACCACCTCATCCCCCACAATGAAGTTCCGTTTGATATTTTGTAATTCGATAACGGTCTTACCCATAGTCTGAATGTCTGTCTTATTCCTTATCCTTGTTTCTATTCCTGTCCCTGTCCGGACGTCCCGGCATAAAAGGACTGCGCTCTTCGTCACCGCTGCTTTCGCTGACAACCTCGGTTGCCACACTCATCACTACAGCTTCGGTCACTACTTCGGTACCTTCGCCGATACCTTCCACGATTTCAGTGTTCGTCCCGTCGCTGATGCCCGTCTTCACCGGATGTGCAACGAAAGTATTGTTTTCCAAGGTCCATACCTTGTGTTCACCCGTACAGTCATTGATGGCACGCCCGCCTGCGATATCCTTGTTCGGCGTAAAACGCAATGCCTTCGCCGGCACGGTCAACACATTGTCATGGGTCAGGGTATAAATGGTGACATTGGCAGTAAGACGCGGCAAGAGTTTCAAGTCCGAATTGTCTACACTGATCACCACCTCGTAGGTCACAACAGTGGTTTCGCTACTGGAAGAAGAACTGCTGCTGGAACTGCTGTTCTCACTTCCCAACCTCACCTGCTTCACCACACCTTCGAACATGTCATCGGGATAAGCATCCACCGTAAAGGTGACACGCCCCCCTTCGGCCACGTCGGCAATATCCGCCTCGTCCACATCAGCCACTACCTGCATCTGGGTCAAATCGGCTGCGATGTTGAACAAGGTCGGCGTTTCGTATCCCGAAGCCACGGTCTGACCTTCTTCCACATCCTTGCTGGTCACAACCCCGTCTATCGGAGAGGTGATAGTGGCGTACGACAAGTTCCGTTCCGCTTTTGCCAGTTCGGCTTGCGTCTGGGCGAGCGTACTCTTCGTCCGCAGGTAATTATATGTGGATTCCTCAAAATCAATATCGCTGATCAATTGTTTCTCATACAGCTTTTTGTTGCGTTCGTATTGCTTCTCCTGGTATTCGTATTCGGCTTTCGCCCCGTCATAGCTTGCCTGCGCCGACTGCAGGTCGGTCAATAGGGTCGCCCTATCCATCTCCGCAATCACTTCCCCCGCTTTCACCACCGAGTTATAGTCCACGTAAATCTTATCGATGATGCCGGAAACCTGCGTACCCACCTCGACCTCCGTCACCGGTTTGATGGTTCCCGTAGCCGTAATGGAGTTGCTGACACTGCCTATCTGCGCCTTCTCCGTAGCGAAATCGACTTTATCTTTCCCTTTCGACCCTCCGAAAATCCAACATGCTGCAATAATCACAATGATAACGATTGCGACTATAATCATTGTCTTTTTATTCTTCATGATAATATCCTGTTTAATTATAATTCAATTTTATTTCCCGCATAAAAATCAAGCAATGTCCGGTTCAATATCGCCATGTACTTGGCTTGCAGCAATTCTTGCCTGGCACTGGCGAGGTTGTTCTTTTCGGTCAGCAATTCCACCGTATTTTTCATACCCAGGCTGAACTGTTCGTTTACCATGTCAAAACTGGTTTGGTAACTCTTCACGTTTGTCTCGGCTGCAGCATATTGTTCCTGCGCATTCAGTGCGTCCAACCATAGTCCTTCGATGGTGCTATATAAGTTTTTTTGTTCGGTCAGCAGGTTCAGTCGACTTGTATTGTATTCCAGCCGTGCCTTTTGCACGTTGGTTTTGTTCTGCCGGTTGTCAAAAATCGGAACACTCAGGTTGATACCAATCGTATTGTTCCATCCGTATTTCATCTGCTGCGCCCAATTGGATGTGCTGGCACTGTTCGTTGTGCTTGACGTGGAAGCCGATATGCTGATGGTAGGATAGTAACCCGCTTTGGCGTAAGAAATTCCCAATTTGGCATTCTCTATGCTCAGCTTGCTGCTCAGTATCTCCGGGCGGACCGCAAGGGCGGTCTGGTAAATATCCGCCTGGCTGGGCAATACTTCCAGGATGTACTCATCGTCCACCTGGGGCAGGACCAAATCCATTTCCTCCGTCCCGTCCAGTTCAAGCAGCTGCTTCAGCTGGAGCTTATAATTGCGCAACGAACTTTGCGCGGCCACTACCTGGTATTTATCATTGCTCACCTGAGCTTCCAGTTGCGCCAGGTCCGCTTTCGAGATGCTTCCTTCGCCAAACAGTACCTCGCCCCTATGGAAAGTGGCTTCGCTCACTGCCAGTGTCCCCTGGTTGATACGTACCGCTTCGTCCGCATACAGAATCTGGATAAAGGTCTGGGCGATTTCCTGTTGTATCGTGTTTTCGGTTTCCGCCACAGCCAGCTCGGCGATTTCCTTGTTCTTTCTCTGCTGTTTCAGGTTGTTCAGCCTTTGTCCTCCATTCCACACCGTCCACTGGGCATTCAGGCTATAGTTCCCGTTGTAGGTGGTTTTGTTGTCACTGCTGATGACTTCCGAACCGCTTACCGTGGTACTCTGTTCCTGGTACGGACGGTTCACCACATTGTGGCCCGTACTGAAAGTCAGACTGGGGAACAGGCTGGCGCGTGCGTTCTTGATATCTATCTCACTTTCCTCCAATGAGATCTTGTCCTGTTGTAATTGAATGTTCTTTTCCAGCGCATAATTGATGCAGTCTTCCAGCGTCCACTTTTTCCTTTCCTCGCTTTGCTGTTCTTGCGCATAAGCATGAAAAGGAATGGCGGCCGCGGAGAGAATGATCATACAAATTGCCCGTAATTCCATATATAGTTTATTTAGTTTGGTTGCAAAAGTAAAAATCGCCGGATAAAGCTTCAAATGATTTGGATTAACAGTTAAATTCTGCGGACAAAAGCTTGCTTTTTACCGATAAAAGGATTTCCTTTGTTAGTAAAACAGGCTATGCTGAAAAAGCGGATTATCCGTATATGGGAACTTTATCGGGACGGGTTCCGCTCGATGACCATCGGACGTACATTGTGGGTTCTTATTCTGATAAAACTGTTTGTCATGTTCTTCATCCTGAAACTGTTTTTCTTCCGGCCCTACCTGGCAGGAAAGAGCACGGAAGAAAAAGAAGAATATGTGGGGAACGAACTGGTAAACCGTTCGGGGATTCATTAAACGAATATATACTTGCTTTGCCGTTGAAGTATATATCCGTTGGCAGGCGAAGTATATATGAAACTCCACTTGAAGTATACCTGCATTGTAAAAACAAAGCGAGGACATTCATTAACAATACCATTTAAACAATACTCTTATGTGGGAAAGCATCGATACATCAATCATCAGTTGGTCGAGGGCGCAATTCGCCATGACCGCCATGTACCACTGGCTGTTTGTTCCACTCACCTTGGGACTTGCGGTCATCATGGGCCTGATGGAAACCTTGTATGCGGTTTCGGGAAACGGATTCTGGAAACGGACGGCAAAATTCTGGATGAAGGTGTTCGGAATCAATTTTGCCGTGGGCGTGGCAACCGGCCTGATCCTGGAATTTCAGTTCGGGACAAACTGGAGCAATTATTCGTGGTTCGTGGGTGACATCTTCGGTGCCCCACTGGCTATCGAAGGGATCCTGGCATTCTTCATGGAAGCCACGTTCGTGGCTGTCATGTTCTTCGGATGGAACAAGGTAAGCAAGAAGTTCCATCTGGCATCAACCTGGCTGACCGGTCTGGGCGCCACCCTCTCGGCATGGTGGATCCTGGTAGCCAACTCCTGGATGCAGTACCCGGTAGGTATGGCTTTCAATCCGGACACGGTGCGCAACGAAATGACAGATTTCCTGGCTGTGGCATTCTCGCCGGTGGCGGTGACAAAGTTCTTCCATACCGTGCTCAGCAGCTGGATGCTGGGGGAGACATTCGTCATCGGGGTCAGTGCATGGTTCCTGTTACGCAAGCGCGAAAAGGAGTTTGCCATTGCCAGCATGAAGATTGCGGCATCCGTCGGCCTGTTCGCTTCGCTGGTGACAGCACTCACAGGCGACCGCTCGGCGTACCAGGTGGCACAATGCCAGCCCATGAAACTGGCTGCGATGGAAGCACTTTATGACGGAGGCACCCGGCAGCCGCTTACCATCGCGGGGAATATCAGGATTCCCCAAATGCTTTCTTACTTGGCGACCCATGATTCTGACGGATACGTGCCGGGCATCAACGACATCCTGTTGGGAGGATACATGCTCCCGGACGGCACGAAAGCATTGTCTGCCACAGAGAAAATCAAAAGGGGGAAGCAGGCGGTTGCCGCCCTCGCCGGATACAGGGAAGCCAAACAGGCAGGCGACAAACCCGCAATGGAATCGGCCCAAAAAACAATCGACGAGTACATGCTCTATTTCGGTTACGGATACATCGACAATCCCAATTCGCTGGTCCCGAACATCCCGATTTCCTTCTGGGCATTCCGCATCATGGTAGGATTAGGCATGTATTTCATCGCCTTCTTCGCCCTGATACTGTTCCTGGCATGGAAGCGCCGGCTGTCGAAGACCAAGTGGCTGCCTTATGCAGCCCTATGGAGCATCCCACTGGCCTACATCGCAGGGCAGGCAGGGTGGATTGTGGCAGAAGTGGGACGCCAGCCCTGGACCATCCAGGACCTGCTTCCGGTCAATGCGGCCATATCCAAGCTGGAAACCGGCTCCGTGCAGACCACCTTCTTTATGTTCCTGGTCTTGTTTACGGTGTTGCTGATAGCCGAAACAGGCATCATGCTGAAAACAATTCAAAAAGGCCCCGGGGAAGCGTAGGCTTCCGGCCGGCAAATTCCGTTTTACCTTTAAATAAACACTTTCATGATGGATTCAACATACCTGTTCTTACAAAACTACTGGTGGTTCTTAGTGTCTTTGTTGGGTGCCTTACTGGTATTCCTGCTGTTCGTCCAAGGGGGCAATTCGCTGTTGTTCCGCGTGGCATGGACTGATGAAGAACGCACGTTGCTGGTCAATTCCACCGGCCGCAAGTGGGAGTTCACATTCACCACCCTCGTGACTTTCGGCGGCGCATTCTTCGCCTCTTTCCCTTTGTTCTACAGCACAAGCTTCGGCGGTGCATACTGGTTGTGGATGATTATCCTGTTCAGCTTCGTATTGCAGGCCGTCTCCTACGAGTTCCAGTCCAAATTGGGAAACCTGCTTGGCAAGCGTACCTACCAATATTTCCTTGTCATCAACGGGGTGGCAGGTCCTGTTTTATTAGGAGTTGCGGTGGCGACGTTTTTCAACGGCTCCAATTTCATTGTCGACAAGGCAAACATGTCCGACGGTGCGATGCCGGTCATCAGCCATTGGGCGAACGGCTGGCACGGGCTTGACGCATTGGCCAATCCGTGGAACATTGTCCTGGGGCTGGCCGTATTCTTCCTGGCACGCCTGTTGGGGGGCCTTTATTATATAAATAATGTGTACGATGAAGGGCTGGTATCCCGTTGCCGCCGCCAGCTGGTCACGGACGCCGTGCCGTTCCTGCTCTTCTTCCCGGCATTTGTCATCCGCACGTTGTGCAAAGACGGGTTTGCCGTCGATCCGGAAACGCAGGTCATTGTGATGGAACCGTTCAAGTATTTCCACAACCTGACAGAGATGCCCTTCCTCTTCGTGATGTTCGCCGCAGGGGTGGCGGGTGTCCTGTTCGGATTGGCAAGGAGCATTGCCTCTTCCACCTACACCAAAGGCATCTGGTTTGCCGGTACCGGCACGGTGCTTACCGTATTGGCCCTGCTGCTGAGTGTGGGATACAACCATACGGCATATTATCCCTCTACCGCCGATTTGCAAAGTTCACTGACGCTGGCAAACAGTTGTTCCAGCCTGTTTACACTGAAAACCATGGCGTATGTTTCCACTCTCATCCCCTTTGTGCTGGCCTATATCATCTATGCCTGGCGGGCGATCGACCGCAAGCCGATTACGGCGGAAGAACTGAAAAAAGAAGAACACACGTATTAAAAAATATACATCCGTACATATCCGTTTTTTATATGTCCTCCGGCGGGAGGACATATAAAAAACCCGCTCCAACCCCGGCTTGAATACCGATTATTCATGCCTTGGGAAGCATTTGTGATAACAATGTATCAGTATTCATCAGAATTTGATAAAATAGTATCAATACGGCAGGCAAAAACAGATTATATTTAGAAAAAAATATAAAATCTAATGCCTATGCAGAAACTATTTATTTCATTTGCGTTGTTACTGTTCACATTATTTACCGCCTGCCAGACGGTACCTGAAACAGACAATTCCCCTTTTGTACAAATAAAAGACGGACAATTCATACGCAAAGGTACTCCCTATTATTATATAGGAGCCAATTTCTGGTATGGTGCCATCCTTGCCTCGGAAGGAACGGGTGGCAACCGCGACCGGCTGCACCGCGAACTCGATTCGCTGAAAGCCATCGGTGCGGACAACCTGCGCATCCTGGTCGGGTCCGACGGACAGCGTGGCATCCCCACAAAGGTGGAGCCTACCTTGCAAGAAGCTCCCGGTGTATACAATGACACCATCCTTGCCGGACTGGACTACCTGCTTGCCGAAATGGAGAAACGCGACATGCTCGCCATCCTCTACCTGAACAATTCGTGGGAATGGAGCGGCGGATACAGCCAGTACCTTGCATGGGCGGAACACGGCAAAGCACCCGTTCCCGCCATCGACGGATGGCCCACATACATGGATTACGTCAAGCAGTTCGTGCAATCGGACAGCGCACAAGCCCTGTTCGCCCGGCACGTGGAATACATCATTACCCGCACCAACCGGTATACGAACCGAAAATACACGGACGACCCGACCATCATGTCGTGGCAGATAGGCAATGAGCCGCGTGCCTTCTCCGAAGAGAACAAGGAAGCTTTTGCACGATGGATGAGCGAAACAGCGGCACAAATCCGTTTCCTGGATTCCAACCACCTGGTTTCGACAGGAAGCGAAGGCAAACACGGATGCGAGCAAGACATTGCCTTGTTCGAACGGATCCATGCCGACCCGAACATCGACTACATGAACATCCACATCTGGCCCTACAACTGGGGCTGGGCACCGAAAGACAGCCTGCAGGACAATTTGGAAAAAGCCTGCCGACTGACCGAAGCCTACATCGATGAACACCTGGGCATAGCAGAAAAATACCGGAAACCCCTGGTATTGGAAGAGTTCGGTTATCCGCGCGACGGTTTTCAATTTGGTAAAAACATATCGACAAACGCCCGTGACGGGTATTACAAGTGTATCTTTGATTTAATAGTGGAACATGCAAAAAGCGGCAACCTGCTGGCTGGATGCAATTTCTGGGGATGGGGCGGTCTTGCCATCCCGTCCCCGGGGCATGTTTTCTGGCAGCCCGGGGATGATTACACAGGCGACCCGGCACAGGAGGAGCAGGGATTGAACTCCGTATTCGCTTCCGACTCCACCACAATCAGCCTCATCCGCACGTCAAACGAAGCATTGTCACAGATCAAATAATATTAGAATGATGCCGGAGAGTCCGGCGTATAACCTTTTAAAACATGAATGCCTATGAAAAAACAATGTTCATTTGTCCGCCTGATATAGGCGGACGTTTTTTAAAACTTACCTTTTGTTTTGTTACCTTATGGAAACTTTATTTACTAACCCAAGAAAACTGAAAGTATGAATTTGAATCCCCGAAAAAAGATGCTGCTTGTGGGGGTATTTTCCGTTATGTGTATGGGATATACTGCCCGGCTTTATGCCTTGCCTGATTATGAAGCGCAGGCTGCGCAGCAAACCAAAAGAATCAATGGTACGGTAACTGATGCCATGGGACCCGTTATCGGTGCCAATGTTATTGAAAAGGGTACTACCAACGGTGTGATTACCGACCTCGATGGTAATTTTTCACTGGAAGTGCAAGCCGGTGCTACCATCGTGGTGTCGTTCATCGGTTACACTTCACAGGAAATTGAAGTAGGCAACCAGACCACTATCAATGTGCAACTGAGTGAAGACAACGAAATGTTGGATGAAGTTGTCGTAGTAGGTTACGGTACCATGAAAAAGAAACTGGTCACAGGCGCCACGGTACAGGTGAAAGGCGAGGATATTGCCAAGATGAACACCACCAATGCACTGACCGCCATGCAGTCTACCTCGCCGGGTGTACAGATTACACAGAGTTCTACCCAGCCGGGAAAAGGCTACAAGGTAAGCATCCGCGGTGTGGGTACCATCGGTACTTCCTCTCCGTTGCTTATCATCGACGGCATCAACAGCGGAACAGCCGATGACGGGTTGAACGGTTTGAATCCCAATGACATTGAAAGTATCGACGTATTGAAGGATGCCGCTTCGGCAGCCATCTACGGAGCCCGTGCCGCCAACGGCGTTATCCTGGTGACCACCAAGCAGGGGAAGGAAGGCAAGCTCAGCGTGCAGTACGATGGCTATACCGGATGGTCCAACGCCTATAAGGTACCCAGTCTGCTGAATGCACAGCAGTACATGCAGGTTATCAACGAAACCAACTTCAACACCTACGGTACTGCCACAAACTGGTCCGCACTGGTACCACAGAGCATCCTCGACATGGTTGCCAACGGCTGGACAGGTACCGACTGGGTAAAGGAGTACGAAAACAAGAACGCCCTGCAAATGAGCCATTCCATCACCCTGAGCGGTGGATCCGAACGGAGCAAATTCTCCATGAGTCTCAATTATAGTTCCAACGAGGGTATCATGGGCGGCAGCAACGCTTCCGATTACAGCCGCTACGGCGGACGTCTTAATTCGGAACACATCGTGCTGAAGGGAAAAGACCGCGACATCATCACCATCGGAGAGAATATCTCCTACTGGTATAACTCCAGCCACGACTTGGCCGAAAGTAACGGTTATTGGAATATCATGCAGAATGTGTATTCGGCTTCCCCACTGGTATTGCCCTACGATTCAGACGGTAACCTGGCAGGTTATAATACCGATGGTACAGGCTATAGTACCATGATTTATAGTAACCCGTTGAACGGTTTCTTGAACGGACAGTACAGTTCGCTTAATCGTACCCGCAACTTTGGCGTGGGTGCCACGTTCTATTGGATTATAGAGCCTATCAAAAACTTAAAATACCGTGGACAATTCAACACCGGCTACAGTAGCAGCAATTACCGGGCCTTTTCGCAACCTTATTCAGTAAGCAGTACGTCAGCCAGCAGCAATTATGGCTTAACGCAGACACAAAGTTCCAGCTCCAGCCTGACTTTCGAAAATACCCTCTCTTATATCCTGCCTAAGTTCGGCAAACACAATATAGATGTCCTGGTAGGACAGTCCATCGAAAAATCCAACTGGAGTTCATCCCTGTCAATGACTGCTTCCGATTCTTCCGACCAAATCAATTCCTTGGTTCTCAACGGTTGGGATTATGCCGTGATGAGCAACTTCTCCAACATCACCGGTTACAGCGGTACCGATGTGCCGGGCTATGGCGACATTGCATCCTTCTTCGGGCGTGCCAACTGGAACTACGACGAAAAATACATGGCGACCGTGACGGTGCGCAGCGACGGTTCCAGCAATTTTGCGCGTGGCAACCGCTGGGGTATCTTCCCGTCGGTATCTGCCGGTTGGACGGTGACATCCGAAAAGTTCATGGAAAAAACATCTTCCTGGCTTGACTATTTCAAGATACGTGCCAGCTGGGGACAGAACGGTAACTGCAACATCAGCAATTACTATTACATCAGCAACATCGGTTTCTCGCCTACCAGTTATGCCGACTACGGCTACAAGTTCAGCAGCGACATGTCAAACACGGTAAACGGCGTCTATACTACCGGAGCATACGCCCGCAACGTGCCCAATGAAGATATTACGTGGGAAACATCCGAACAATTGGATTTAGGTTTCGATGCCCGCTTCCTCAACAGCCGACTGGGACTGACCTTCGACTGGTATAAGAAGACCACGAAAGACTGGCTGGTACAGGCACCGTTGAATGATGTCACGGGTTACGAAGAGGCAGCCTACATCAATGGTGGCGACGTGGAGAACAAAGGTATCGAAGTTGCCCTTTCGTGGAACGACCGGATAGGCAAGGATTTTTCTTACCATATAAGCGTCAATGCATCCTATAACAAGAACCGGGTTACCCGCCTGGCAACTGAATCAGGCAGGATAGGTGATGATGTGTCCAGTGCCTTGTTCGAGAATTCCTCTTATGTGTCACTTGTCGAAGTAGGTCATCCCATCGGTTATTTCAGCGGTATGTCTTACAGCGGCGTATGGCAAAGCTACGAGCAGATAGAGGCAGCCCGCGCGGCAGGCCAGGCCGTACTGGACAATGCACAGCCGGGCGACCTGATATGGGACGACTGGAATGGCGACGGGGTAATTACCTACGATGAAGACCGCCACCAGATAGGCGACCCCAATCCAGACGTTACCATGGGACTCAACCTGGGTTTCAGTTACAAGGGCTTTGATTTCAGCCTTGCCGGTTCCGGCGCGTTCGGACATCAGATTATGCAGTGCTACCGCACCGCCTTGCTGGCAAACCAGTACATCAACTACACCACCGACGTGCTCAACCGTTGGCACGGCGAAGGCACCAGCAACACCTATCCCCGCCTGGTATTGGGTAGCGAGAACTACCAATGGATATCCACCCTTTACATGCAGGACGGCGATTACTTCAAGATACAAAACGTCACGCTGGGATACGACTTCTGCAAGCTGTGGAAGAAATCCCCGTTCCAGATGCTTCGCCTGTACGTACAGGCCCAAAACCTCTACACGTTTACCGGTTATACGGGAGTCGATCCCGAAGTCGGATCGAGCGGTGGCACCAACGACTGGGCAAAGGGCATCGATGTGGGTCTTTATCCCTCTGCGCGTACTTATATCGTGGGTGTAAGCATCAAGTTTTAATCCGTAACATAAAATAGAAGCATAACATGAGAAAGATATTATTATTGATGGCATTCTCGTTAACCTTCGTTTTGGTTTCCTGCGAGGATTTCCTTGACACCGAAAACTATACCGAAGCCAATACGGATAATTATCCGGCTTCGGCTTCCGATCTGAACACACTATTGGCAGCGCTTTATGGCGTGATGAACCAGTTCTGCACTGATCCGCTCCAGACACCGTGGCTTGTATACAACATCATGTCCGATGATGCCAACGGTGCCGGAGGTACCGGAGATGTGGAAGCCCATGCCATAGGGCACCTGATGTCCAATAAGGACGCACTCTACGAAAACGCGTGGCACTGCACCTACGTGGGTATTGCCCGTGCCAACTCCATTATCAATTCGGTAGACAATTTCGACTGGACCGGCGATGAAGATACCCGTGGACAGTTGTTGGGCGAAGCCTACTTTATGCGCGGCCTGTTCTACCTGTGGGGCACGCAGTTCTGGGGCGACATTCCGGGCTATTGGGAAGCTTCGGCTCCCGACCCCTGCCCGCAGGTCAGTGCAGAAGATGTAATCTATCCGCATATCTTGGCCGATTTCGTGTCTGCCATGAACCTGATGCAGCACGGCGCCACCACACAGGGCGACGGCCATGCCACCAAAGCGGCAGCCGAAGGTTACCTGGCGCGTGCCTACATGTTCTACCAAGGGTTTTACAAGAAAGCCGGTGAACTGGCCACCGCCTCCTTGGCAGACGTGGAACTTCCCGAGCAGGAAGGGGTAAGCGGCGCGTTGACCAAGGCACAAGTAATTTCCGCTCTCGAAGACGCCATCACCAACGGCGGTTACAGCCTGGTGGACGACTTCCGCCTGTTGTGGCAATACACTAATGAGCTGACAGCTCCGGACTACGACTACGTGACGGACCTGGTTGCAGAAGACCGTTACTGGGCAGGTAACGGGAATTCCGAGCAGTTGTTCCAGGTGCAGTTCGGCAACATGGCTTCCTGGAATGGCACCATTTCCATGGGGTTCACCAACATGACCTCATTGTATTGCTCGCTTCGTTGTGATGCGGATGCAGACGGTCTGACAAATGGTGGTGAAGAAACTTTTCCTTTTGGGCAAGGTTGGGGACAAGGTGTCATCAACATGAATTTGTGGAATGACTGGTCGGATAACGACCCGCGCAAACGAGCCACCATCCTTGATTGCGAAGACGAATTAGCACAATTTGCTTATGTTACCACATGTACCGAAGAAACCGGCCTGTACAACAAGAAATGGATAGCTGTCACCTGTTCAGAGAGCACATGGAGCGATTTTACTGATGCTTATACCTGGTGGGGTGTTTACCGCAAGAACAATGCCGGGGTAGCCAACAACAACGGCAACTCCTTCCAGGGTGACCACTTTGCCGACATCATCCTGCTCCGTCTGGCCGACGTCATGCTGATGCATTCCGAACTGACCGGCGATGCCACCTATATGAACCAGGTGCGTGCACGTGTGGGACTTTCGGCGGTATCCTATTCGTGGGACAACATCAAGAACGAACGCCGTTTCGAGCTGGCGGGAGAAGGTCTCCGCTTCAACGACCTGCGTCGCTGGTCGGGCATAGACGGCGGTACCACTTGCGAGGCTGCCGTTGCCCTGCAGCGCCAGGAAGGATCGACGGTGAACTATACCGGACGTTGGACCACCATGCACCATGCCTCTTCGGGTTGGGATCAACGTTATGCCGCCACCAACGGCTTCCTGCCCATTCCGCCGGCACAAATCCGTACCATAGACGACGAGTCTGTCTTGAAGCAGAATGAAGGCTGGGACAGCAATTCTTCCGACTGGAGCATGACCAGTACCCCTGTTTATTAACCACCTAACTTAAAGTGAGATTATCATGAAGAAAAAATATCTATTATTTGTCCTGTCGTTGGGACTGCTGACAGCTTGCGACCCCATCAAGGAAGAGGGAGTATTCGACGTGGACGACATTACTTCCGAGGAGTTGCTTGAAGGCGCCACTTTTGAGCAGTTCGACGCCGTGACCGACGAAGAGGGCAACGTGACCTACGTTGCCTCCGAAACCGGTAACTATATCAAATATGACATCCCGGCTGTTGCGAGCGTGTATATCTATTACATCAATGCATCCGGTTCGGAAATTACGCTCTCCTACGGTTCTTCCGGGGGCATGTTCTCGTTCTTTCCCACCCGGGGATCCGACCCTACACAGACCGTTTACTTCCGTTTCATCAACCAGAATGGCGACGAGGTAACCGCTTCCCGCGAATTTACCCTGACCGTATCCGCCGACCTGACAACCGAATTGAAGCTGCTTGTCAGCGACGACGGTACCAAGGTATGGAAGTGGAACACCAATGCGCCCAACGGGTATGTATGGGGCAACATGGGTACCTACTATTCAGACGGACAGTCGCTTGCCCTGACCGGTGACGGCGAATGGTGGGGTGTGACCAGTGAAGAAGAATTCCTGGGACAGCTCCAGCATACCGACGACGGCCTTTCCCACGGCGACGAAAGCATGGATGCCACGATGGTATTCAGCGAAGACGGCACGATAATCTGCTACGATGCCGAGGGCAACCAGATCCGTTCGGGCAGTTTCTCGGTAAGTGATTACGACGCATCCTACGGCACAAGCTTGCAATATTGCGGCATCCTGAACACGGATGCAGGCTCTATCCTGTTCCCGTACGAAATCAACTCGGGCGGCAACATGCCTACGCAATTCTATATCGCATACCTCTCGCCGGGCAGGATGGTACTGGTATATCCGGATGACGGCGACTGGGACAACTCCAACGGCGAGGCTACCTTCTGGCAGTTCAAGAGCGAGTCCGACATCATGGGTTGCCTGACCGATAACGACGAAGCGACCTGGGAATGGGACGACGACAGCGGCCAGTGCTGGGGAAATGCAGGCTATGCCGACTTTGTTGCCGGAGGCATCAACAGCGTGTCAGGCAATGCGTGGTGGGGTGTATCCTCCAGCGAGCTTGACGATCAAATCGAAAATTACGGATACGGATTTGACGATGCGGAAGGTGCAACCATGACCTTCACCAATTCCGGTGTCCTTACCAAATCGTCGGGCGGCAGCGGGACCTTCTCCTACAATACCTCCAGCACGACCGACCTGGGCGGTTACGGACTGGAAACGCTGGGCACCCTTTCTACGACAGGCGACGGAATCCTGTTTGCACAGCGTATCAATGCGAGCGACCATACAGACTTGTCGTCTACCATCAGCGAGTTCGACATTGTTTATATCAGCGATGACAATCTTGTCCTGGCTGCCCCGTCGTACTTCTCGAATTCGGGTGGCGAAAGCTGGCAGGAATGCACCTTCTGGCGCTTCAAGAAAGTAGAGTGACAATCAGGTAATAACATTTTTTAGCAGGATTAATCCCCGTCCGCATGGACGGGGGTTAATTTTCGTTTATATCCGAACGATGAAAAAACTATTCCATATCACTGCCCTGGGGACACTTGTGCTTGCCGGTTGCCATCCGGCAGGAAGCGGCGAATGCCGCATACATGGCACCATGGCCGACCATTCCCGCGACGGAAAGAAAATTTACCTCGTGCCCTTGAAGCGTTCCGACAGCATAGGCGTAGACTCGGCGGTAATCACCGACGGACGGTTTGAATTTACCACCCGCAAGCACATGATGGCGATACTGCGGGTAGAACTGCGCAGACGCTATGGCACGGAAGAGCTGCTCGTGGTGACCGAACCGGGCGATGTGAACGTACGCATAGGAAGCACCAGCAGTGCGGCAGGTACGCCGCAAAACGATTCGCTGCAACGCTGGAAGGAACACACGCAACGGTACACCATGCAGTTGCAGCCCTACCGCAAACGATTGAAGGATGCCCGCCGGGCGGGCGACACGGTGGCAGTCGCCGCATTGAGAAAAAAGACAGACAGCCTGCAACAGACTTACAGGCAGTATTCACGCCGGATGGCACAGGGCCTGGAGCCGGGCGTGTTGCAAGACTTCCTGAAAGAACGTTTTCCCGAGGGTGAAACGCAGCCGGGAAGCAGCATGCAGAAAGAGACGACAAAATCATCTGCCATACAATAAAATTCCGTAACTTTAGCCGCCGGGAGCACAACGGCAACCGTTTGAATAAATTCAAGTATCACATCAAACCCACGTCGGTTAAGCAGGATATGATGGAAA
>CAZAUU010000027.1:20888-31475 GCA_964488405.1 uncultured Phocaeicola sp. | reverse complement strand
TTTTGATTTCGATAATGAGGGTATGACTACGTGTGCCAGCGGGAATGACAACATCATTTATCGCTATGCGGATGTCTTGCTTATGTATGCCGAATGTTTAAATGAAAATGGGAATACATCATCTGCTGCTACTTACTTGAATCAGGTAAGGACACGTGCCGGGTTGGATAACACTACAGCAACTACACAAGCAGAAATGGATACAGCAATTGAAAACGAACGGTTACTGGAACTTTGTTTTGAAGGCCATAGATGGTATGACCTGGTTCGCAGGGGAAGGATTACCGAGGTGATGGAAAACCATTTTGCACACCGTACCCAAGGACTCAATCCTACCCTTCAATCCAGTGACAATGGCATGACTGTAAATAATACTTCCGATACTACCGGAACTCCTGCCACATGGAAATGGAGCGGTTCATCAGCCGATGTGTTATTTGGGATTCCTTATGACCAACTTCAGCTTTCAAGCAGTTGGACTCAAAATGAATTATACTAACCGGGATATTGCATCAACCAATGAAACATTCATTTTTTACCGGCAGCCTCTGTGTTGCCGGCATTTTATTGCCACAGGCCAGTTGCACGGAGGACAGAACAATCCAAACTACTCCGGAAAGACCGAACATCATTTTTATCTTGGCAGATGATATGGGATACGGTGACCTGTCGTGTTATGGGAACAAGTATGTGCAGACACATTGACCGGCTGGCGGAAACAGGTACACGTTTCGACCAATGTTATGCAGGCAGTGCCATCAGCTCGCCGTCCCGGTGTGCATTGATGACGGGTAAGAATACAGGAAATACACGCATTCGCGACAATATGTGCCCTGAAGGAGGATCCATTGGCATCAAAATAAACCCCGGCGGAGATACAACTATTGTCAGAAGAGCCAACCTGCTCCCACAGGATACAACCATCGCCACTGTGCTGGGAGCGGCCGGTTACCGCACTTGCTTGGTGAACAAATGGCATTTGGACGGTTATGACAAAAAGGCATCCCCCAACCATCGCGGATTCGATGAATTTTATGGCTGGACCATCTCAACAGTGCACAGCAACTCGCCTTATTATTATCCGTACTACCGCTTCCACAATGATACGCTTGTCAACATCCCTGAAAATGCGGACGGGAAACATGGCATTCACAACAATGATCTGAGTACCAATGATGCCATTGCTTTCATACGCCGCAACAAGGATAATCCGTTTTTCTTGTATTTGGCATACGATGCCCCCCACGAGCCATACAATATCGATCAGACTGCCTGGTATGACGGGCAGGAGTCATGGACACCGGACACCAAACGTTATGCTTCACTGATTACACACATGGATGCCGCTATCGGGAGGTTGCTCAAGGAATTGGATGATTTGGATTTACGGAAGAATACGTTGATCATATTCGCATCTGACAATGGAGCTGCCATACAGGCACCTCTTCAAATCCTGAATTGTAATGCCGGATTCAGGGGACGGAAAGGGATGCTTTACGAAGGGGGCATCCGGGTGCCTTTTATTGTGAACCAACCAGGGAAAGTACCTGTGCAAATATTAAGCAACATCATTTATTTCCCGGACATTATGCCTACGTTGGCCGCTTTGGCAGAAGGGACAAAGTACCTGCCACAACACCTCAACGGAATGAATATCCTGCCACTCTTTTATGGGGAACAAATTGACACAGACAGCCGTTTGTTGTATTGGGAGTTCCCAGGAAAGCAGCGTGCAGCCAGGAGAGGGGACTGGAAATGTGTGACTGTTAAGCCAGACGTACCGTTGGAACTATATAATCTGAGAGAAGATCCGGAAGAAAAGAATAATTTAGCAGACCAGTACCCTGGCATGGTGGAAGAGTTCGACCAAGAGATGCAATTGATGCACGTTCCTTCTCCTAACTGGCCATTGCCCGGAGAATAGAGTCCATATCCCGACTGGGTGGTCATAAAGGCAAAAATGGCAATACTCACATTCCGGCATGGCTGAGCGACTACAGCAACGGGCTGATGGTGGAAGCCAATGCCAACCTGGTGCGCTGGATGCACGTCACGCCGTGGAAACAAGATGTAGAGTCGTGCGACCATGTAGGGCTAATCCAGGCAATGCCTGCGGACGATGCGGAGAAAGACTGCACCGACGTGCGCCGGGAGCAGCGCAAGGCACTGATGCGCGATGCCATCATCTACAACCGCAACAACCCGAGCATCCTCTTTTACGAGTGCGGTAACGAATCAATCAGCCGCGAGTCGGAATACGGAGGCGAAATGCTCTACATAAACAAGAGTGCGCACCACCCCATGTGGGCGATGGAATATTGCCGCGACGAGGAGCTGCGCAAGTACTGGGACGACTATTCCTATCCGTTCCACAAAGACGGTGAAGGCAATACTCTCGGCGGAGGCAGGGACAAATGCGGAAACGGCTGCCAACAGTTTCGATGACAACGAGCTGACCGAATGGCGGAACGATGGAAAAGCCTCAACAGCATGGATTACTTACCACTTGGAACGCATCGCACGCATCAATGAGATCTGCCTCAAACTGACAGGTTGGCGCATGCGCAGCTACCCGATAGAAATCTATGCAGGCGACACACTGGTATGGAGCGGGGAAACCGACAAAAGCCTGGGATATGTGCACCTGCAGGTGAAACCCGTACCTGCATCAGAAATCACCATCCGCCTGAAAGGAAGCAACACGGAAGACGATGCGTTCAGCCAGATTGTGGAAGTGGCCTCACCGGTAGCAAACGAACTGGATTTATATAAGGCAAAGGGAGGGGACAAGACCGGACACGAACTCCGCATCGTAGAGGTGGAATTCAAAGAGAGCCTGAACCGTTGATACCACCTCCATCACAGGGAATCAGCACAAACGAAAAGGGCCTGTCTCAAAATAAGAGATGGCCTTTTTTGTGTCAGTGATACGACTCCACTTCGCACGGTGCAGCCGAAAACCATGCCACGGGCTAAAACAGAAACATCACAGCATATTCACTAAGCAGTTCGAACAGCCTTCCACACACGGCAAACGAGAAAAGCTGCCCGGTTTTAAAAAATTTATACTTGCAGATTGGGTCGTTCGCTATGAATGTCCTACATTTGAATATTATTTTTCCGAGGGAGAAATAAGGCAATTTAACCAACCATCAACTTGATATGAGACAAATCAAATGTATTGGAATCCTGACATCGGGAGGTGATGCTTCGGGAATGAATGCGGCTATCCGTGCCGTGACACGCAGCGCCATATTCAACGGCTATACGGTGAAGGGTATCTACCGTGGATACGAAGGGCTAATCCGCAACGAAATCAAAGAATTTACCACACAGGACGTAAGCAGCATCATCCAGCGCGGCGGCACAATTCTGAAGACAGCACGCTCGAAAGAATTCATGACACCCGAAGGACGCAAGAAAGCCTACGACAACATGGTGGAAGCAGGCATTGATGCACTGATTATCATCGGAGGGAACGGTTCACTCACTGGGGCGCAGATTTTTGCAAATGAATACGACATACCGTGCATCGGACTGCCCAGCACTATCGACAATGACCTGTACGGAACCGACTCTACCATTGGTTACGATACGGCATTAAACACGATTGTAGAATGTGTGGACAAGATACGCGACACAGCAACCTCGCATGACCGTATCTTTTTCGTAGAAGTCATGGGGCGTGACGCCGGTTTCCTTGCCCAAAACAGTGCCATCGCATCGGGTGCCGAGGCTGCCATTATTCCTGAAGACCAGACGGATGTAGACCAATTGGAACAGTTTATCGGACGTGGTTTCCGCAAAACGAAAAACAGCAGCATCGTCATTGTGTCCGAATCGCCCAAAGGAGGCGGAGCCATGCACTATGCCGAACGTGTAAAGAAAGAATATCCGCAATACGATGTGCGGGTCACCATATTGGGACACCTGCAGCGGGGCGGGTCGCCCAGTGCCTACGACCGTATCCTGTCAAGCCGCCTTGGCGTAGGAGCCATTGAAGCCCTGAAAGAAGACCAGCGCAACGTGATGATTGGTATCCGCAACGACAAAATCGTGTATGTGCCTTTCAGCGAAGCCATCAAGAAAGACAAGCCATTGGACAAGTCACTTATCAAGGTATTAGACGAGCTGTCCATTTAAGCAAACAAGCCGGGCGGGACAACCTAAAGCCCGGTTGTTTGCCCCATTATATAACCAATCAATTCTTCGGGACTGTCGGCTATGAAACTGGGACGGCAAGCCTCCAATTCGGCACGCGGACGGAATCCCCAGCTGACACCGATGGTTTCCACTCCGGCATTGTGCCCCGTCTGCATATCTACGCCCGAATCTCCCACATAAATCATATTTTCATGCTCCACTCCTACTCCCCGCATGATTTCCAGTATCACGGCAGGGTCGGGTTTAAGGGGTACACCTTCCCGTTGCCCGAATATGCGGATAAAACTGATGTGCGGGAAATAATGTAGGATGAGTTTCCGTGTAGCTTCCTGGTATTTGTTCGAGGCCACGGCAAGCAGGAATCTTTTTTCCTGAAGCGTTTCCAGCATCTGCACGATTCCCTCGTAGGGTCGGCTCAGGTCGGCATTATGGACATTATAATAAGGTATAAAGATTGAACGAATCTTCCGGATATTTTCCTCATTCCGTTCCATCGGTGGCAAAGCACGCTCAAACAATTTGTCCACACCATTCCCCACAAAAAAAGCGTACTCATCCGTCGTATGGGTAGGATAACCGCAGACTTGCAGGGCATGATTAGTGGCTTCCGCCAAATCAGCGATGGTATTTAATAGCGTCCCATCCAAATCGAATACAATCAATTCTCTCATCTTATGACTTTTTGGATTCCGGGCAACAAAGATACGAAATATCTGGCTACCGGCCTTCCTTGTATCCGGGCAAAAGGCAGAGAATGTTGGGAACAAGACGAGAACTGAAAGCCTGTCACACAAAATTAACCGCCAATACATTGCATTGTAATATAGAAAGGGGACTTTTGGAACATTATAATATGACTTAATCATAAAATTCATATTGAGCAACCGTAAAAACTTTCTTTGCATTACATTCATACACATTGTATTATGAGAGTTTTATTTATCGTACAAGGAGAAGGGAGAGGACATCTCACCCAGGCATTGTCATTAGAAAAGCTGTTGACCGGCAACGGTCATGAAGTGGTAGAAGTATTGGTGGGCAAAAGTGAGTCGCACCGTCTGCCGGGATTTTTCAGCCGCGGCATGCACGCACCCATCAAGCATTTCGACAGTCCTAACTTCTTACCCACACGGGCAAACTGCCGCGCCAACATAAGGCGCAGCGTAGCACACTGTCTGCTGAAAGTACCTGAATACATAGAAAGTATACGCTACATCCGCCAACGCATCCGAAAAACAGGCGCCGAGATGGTCATCAACTTCTACGAGCTACTGACGGGGCTGACCTACCTTTTCTTCCGTCCGAACGTACCACTGGTATGCATCGGTCACCAGTACTTGTTCCTACACAGGGATTTCAGGTTACCGGAAACCAACCGTTGCGAGCTGTTCCTGATGAATTTGTTCACACGGATTACATCAATAGGAGCCACACGCAAGCTCGCACTTTCTTTCCGACCGATGAAAGACGATGACACACGCCGCATCAGCGTTGTTCCTCCATTGCTGCGGGAGGAAGTCTTCGAGCAGGAAGCAAAAGAGGGTGACTATATCCACGGCTACATGGTAAATTCGGGCTTCTCCGAGTACGTATGTCATTGGCACAAAAGCCATCCCGATGTGCCTCTGCGTTTCTTTTGGGACCATTGGGAAGAAAATCCGGTGAAGAAAGTGGACAGCACGTTATCGTTTTATCAACTGGACGACAGCGAATTTCTGCGCCAAATGGCAGGCTGCAAGGCCTATGCCAGTACGGCAGGTTTCGAATCGGTATGCGAAGCGATGTACTTGGGCAAACCCATCCTGATGGTGCCGGCACACATCGAACAGGAATGCAATGCCTATGATGCCGCCCGGAGCGGCGCCGGAATAGTAGACAGAAACTTCAACTTGGACAAGTTGCTGACTTTCGCCCTGACATTCCAACGCAATGCGACATTCCCCGCCTGGGTGCAGTCATCACGCTATATCATTCTGAATGAATTAGAAAAGCACCTTCCGCAAGATCATATTCAAGGTATGTACTTGGTAGAAGAATACGTATAAGAATTGTAACTTTATAAAAGAGATGTCGCTATGTTACAAAAGAAGAAATTCCCCTATCTGGACCGGGACATCAGCTGGATGTTTTTCAATCGTCGCATATTGCAGGAGGCATGCCGCACGCATGTTCCTTTGCTGGAACGTATGTCTTTTCTGGGTATCTACTCAAACAACCTCGATGAATTTTTCCGTGTGCGGATGGCCTCACAAAGCCGGATAGCCGAATGCACGGACAAGACGGCAGCCAAAGAGAGTGAACATGCCAAGAAACTACTCAAACAAATCACCAACCTGAACGCACGTTATGTCAAGGAATACGGTGAAGCCGTAATCAACATCACAGAAGATCTGCGCAAGGAAAACATCTACCTGATTCCAGACACGGATATCTCTGAAGGACAGAAGGATTTTATCTATTCTTTCTATAAATCCAAACTGAACGGAAACATCGTGCCTGTATGGTTTTCTGCCGTAAAGTCACTCGACTTCGGCAACGACGAGAACATCTACCTCGCTGTAAAGGTGGGCAAGGATGCCAACAGGCACCTAAATGACTATGCCTTCTTAGAACTGCCCGTAAGTACATGCTGGCGCTTTGTACGCCTGCCCGATGAAGGCTGCAAGAGATTTCTGATGTATCTGGATGATGTGATACGCTGTTGCCTGCCGCTGGTGTTCGAAGGGTTAGGATACACCCACTTTGAGGCATACGCCTATAAATTCACGCGCGATGCTGAAATGGAAATAGACAACGACCCCAACAGCGGTACACTGCAAAAAATACTGAAAGGAGTGCGCAGTCGCAAGCATGGCGAACCTCTGCGCGTGATTTACGATGAGCACATGCCCAAAGATCTGCTGAAACGTGTACTGAAGAAACTGGAGGTGGACAAGAACGACACGGTCATTGCCAGCGGACGTTACCAGAATCACAAAGATTTCATGCATTTTCCCGACTGCGACCGTACGGATCTGAAATATCCGGCATGGACTCCAATCCTGCGGAAAAGTTTAGACGGGCCGGATAGCCTGTTACAGAAAATCCAGAAGCAGGACCGTTTCATCCATGTGCCTTACCACAACTTCGATTCATTTATCCGTGTACTACAGGAGGCAGCCGTGAGCAAGCAGGTGACCGGTATTAAAATCACCCTATACCGTTTAGCAAAAGAATCCAAAGTAGTGAAAGCATTGATTGCAGCAGCAAGGAATGGGAAGAAGGTCACCGTGGTCATCGAATTACTGGCACGGTTCGATGAAGCATCCAATGTCAGTTGGTCAAAGAAGATGCAAGATGCAGGCATCCGCGTCATCTTCGGCGTGGAGGGGCTGAAGGTACACTCCAAAATCACCCACATCGGCATGAGAACAGGTTCAGACATCGCCTGCATCAGCAGCGGCAACTTCCACGAAGGCAACGCACGCATATACACCGACTGTATGCTGATGACAGCTTCCCAAAGATTGGTAAAAGATGTGAATACCGTGTTCGATTTTATCGAACGACCATACGTGCCCGTCAAGTTCAAAGAACTGCTGGTGTCACCTAACGAGATGAGAAACAAGTTCATCACCCTAATCCGCGATGAAATCAAAAACAGAAAGGCGGGCAAGCCTGCCTATATCAAGATTAAAATAAACCATATCACCGACCCTGTCATGGTAGCAAAGCTGTACGAAGCATCGGAGGCCGGTGTGGATATCAGCTTAACGGTACGAGGCAATTGCTCCTTGATGACGGACGTGCCGGGAATAAGTAACCGCATACGAATCAACGGAATCATTGATCGGTATTTGGAACATTCCCGTATTTTTGTATTCGCCGCAGGCGGAGCGGAAAAAGTATTTATCGGATCGGCAGACTGGATGCCACGCAACTTAGACAACCGCGTGGAAGTGATTACCCCCATCTACGACCCCAGGATAAAGGAAGAGATGAAGCGGGTGGTGGACTATGCCCTGAAAGACACGCTACAGGGACGGATAGTAGACGGCACAGGCGACAACAAGTTCCATACCATAACAGGTGAGAAGCCTTTTCGCTCGCAAGAAGCATTATACAATTACTATGTATCTAAAAACAAGGAAGAAGAATGAGTGGAATGAATTACGCAGCAATCGACATCGGGTCGAATGCCGTCCGCCTGCTGATAAAACGGATTGAGGAAAACGATGGGGAAACGAAATTCACGAAGGAACTGTTGGTACGTGTACCTATCCGTTTAGGATTCGATGTGTTCAATAAAGGAAAAATCTCCGAAAAGAAAGAGAAAAACATGATTCGGCTTATGAAGTCATACACGTACCTGATGAAAATCTACGATGTGGAGAAATACCGGGCATGTGCCACCTCGGCCATGCGCGATGCACAAAATGGGATGAATGTCATTAAGGACATCGAAAAAAAGACAGGCATCCACATCGATATCATCGGTGGACAGGAAGAGGCGATGATTGTGTACAATAACCACATTGAGTACATAAAAGACCATAACGGCAACTATCTCTATGTGGATGTGGGCGGAGGAAGCACGGAAATCAACCTGCTCTCACAAGGCGTATTGCTGTGCAGCCGTTCGTACAACATCGGTACAATACGCTTGCTAAACCAAGCCGTAAAGGAAAGTGAATGGGAACACCTGGAGGGTGACATGAGGGAATTAGCAAAATTGTATCCCGGCACCAATATCATCGGTTCGGGAGGAAACATCAACAAGCTTTACCGTTTAGCGGAAAAGAAAGAGAAAAAATTACAGCGCATGACAGTAGACACTCTACGAGGACTGTACAACGAACTGAATGCACTAACCATAGAACAACGCATGGAACAATTCAACCTGAAACCGGATCGTGCTGATGTCATCGTGCCGGCAAGTACCATATTCCTGACTATAGCCGACTTGTTGGATTCACATTACATATATGTACCTATTATCGGGTTGGCCGATGGGATCATCGACGGACTTTATGCCGAAAGCAAAGAGCATACGGAATGAATCAGGCAAAAGATAAACTCTGACACAGGTATTTGTTTTCTTTTTTACCTGCCATCTGCTCCATGTTTCGCCACATGGCGTGTAGAAATTACCTGAAACAGTTGCATAATTCATAATCTTTACACCATAAATACGTTTTCTTACTTTTCAGAAGGTACAGAATTATACGGATATTGCCCCTGAAAGAATTTAGAGGTTGAACTGCATAACAAAGGATAGAGTCAGGAAAAAAATGTTCTATCCCTTTGCATTACAAATAAAAAGAATTACCTTTGCGCCGCTAATACGGGTTATTAGCTTAATTCAAATCAATTTAAATATATCAATCAAAAAACAAAAGAATGGCAACAAAAATCAGATTGCAAAGAAGAGGGCGCAAAGGATATGCGTTCTATTCTATTGTTATTGCAGACTCAAGAGCACCACGTGATGGTAGATTTATCGAAAAAATCGGGACGTACAATCCGAACACCAATCCTGCCACAGTAGATTTGAATTTCGACCGTGCCATGTACTGGGTCACAGTAGGCGCCCAACCTACAGAAACCGCACGCAGTATCTTGTCACGCGAAGGTGTGTATATGAAAAAGCATCTCATGGGAGGTGTAGCGAAAGGTGCATTTGATGAGGCAACGGCCGAGGCTCGATTTAAAGCATGGAAAGAGAACAAACAGTCCGGCTTGGATATCCTGAAAGCGAAAGAAGAAGAAGCACGGAAGATTGCCGCTCAAGAACGTTTGGAAGCGGAAAAGAAAATAAACGAGGATATTGCCAAGAAAGTGGCTGAGAAGAAAGCTGCTGAAGCTGCTGCAAAAGCGGAAGCGGAAGCAAAGGCAGAAGAGACACCAGCCGAAGCAACAGCTGAAGTTCCGGCAGAATAAACCTATCACTTGCAAAAGGCATCCGGTTTTACTACCGACAAGGTAGAGCCGGATATCCTTTTTTCTGCACACACCGACCTATCCGTAGTTTCTCCATTCTCTATTTCGAATGCATACATTGCCTTTATAAACGACAAATGCACGCTCCCTCCTTCACCTTCTCCTCTACATTATATGCCTACCATTAGAGGGTACTTCAAGGATTTAAACATTTAGCTGCCGGTCAACGAAAAGAAGAAAGATAACATGAAACCTACGATTGATACCGCTGCCCCTATGCGGACATCCGAACGGTACATTGTTCTTGATGCATTGAGAGGATTTGCCCTGTTGGGTATTGCTTTCGCCAATTTTCCTGAGTTTTCCCTTTATACTTTCCTGAATACAGAAGCTACCGCCGCCATGCCAACATACGGTGAGGATTGCATCGTCCGCTTCCTGCAATATATCTTCATTGATGGGAAATTCTATACTATCTTCTCACTGCTGTTCGGCATCGGTTTT
>CAZAUU010000027.1:0-20788 GCA_964488405.1 uncultured Phocaeicola sp. | reverse complement strand
CTTCATTGATGGGAAATTCTATACTATCTTCTCACTGCTGTTCGGCATCGGTTTTGCCCATCTGATGTTCATTTGGAGCGGTGACATCCTGATGCTTTATGCCCTGCTGGGATTACTGCTGCCTCTCTTTCGCCATGTATCCGACAAATGCCTGCTGACGTGGAGTGCCTGCCTGCTTGTCCTGCCTGTGGTAACAGATACCATAATAGAGATTACCCGCCTTCACCCATCGGCTCCTGTCATACGCTGGCAGCAATACTGGTGTGACAAGTATGGAATTACCGATGCGAATTTTGCCTATTGGCTGCGCGATGCACAAGATTATGCCACCGTCTTCGAATTCCTCATCCAGGGAGCACTGGTGCGCGTGCAGGAGTTTGTAGATGGTAACCGCTATTTCAAAGTGCTCGGACTATTCCTGTTGGGCTTCTATATCGGAAGGAAACGGATATACGCCGACTTGTTAAACCGACTTCCGTTGCTACAGACTGTATTCCGTTACGGCACTGGCATAGGACTTCCACTTTCCGTACTTTATGCTTGGAGCAGTATGCACCACCATCCGTGGGGACTTGCGGTGCATTCCGTCCTTTACTTGACCAGCGTCTTTCCACTCGGTTTCGCGTATGTGGCAGGTATATGCCTGCTTTGGATTCATCACCCGAAGTGGAAGATATTTTCTCTATTTGCCGCACCCGGACGCATGGCATTAACCAACTATATCGGCCAATCTGTCATCGGCATGTTTCTGTTTTACGGCATCGGACTCGGTTGGGGTGCAGGTATAGGTCTGACTCAAACAGAATGCATCGTGATTGCCGTCTTCCTCTTCCAGATACTTTTCAGCCACTTATGGCTCTCCGCTTTCCGTTTTGGTCCGCTGGAATGGATATGGCGGATGCTAACTTACGGTAAAATCTTTCCGTTGCGACAGGAAAAATCGTCGTGACTTCGCCTGTAGCTATTCTGCACAAATATGCACCTTTTCACGTATAACGGGACAGGAAAACCACCTTATGCCATCCACATGCATTAAAGGGCATAGAGGTATACTTGATCGAGTACCACCCCTTCATCTATGGCTTTTATCGCAATTGCATGCGAAGTACGGGAAGAAAGAAGAAATCTCATCCGGCGTATCGCCTGATTGGAGAGGATGTTCCGCTTCCATTCTTCACTTCTTCCATAAGTACGGTAAGAGATCATGTCCGATATCTTGCCATCCACTTCCACTTGGATACGCAAGTCTTTCCCATCTATGGGATGCGTAGGCAAGAAACAGAGTTCTACTTCTATGGAATCTATCCCGGATGCCTCGAAAGAGAATGACAAAGCCTGTCCTTTTTCAATTCCTGCAGCCATTCCTTCATAACCCAATCCTTCGTAAATCAGCGGATTGCCTTTTGTGGCTTCCAATGCGTTCCATTTATATAGGTAAGGACGATCTGTTTTTAGGGAATCCGTAGCCTGAGTTTCAGGTATAGGCAAAAATACAGCCAGGTCGCGCGGTTTATAGTCCATGATGCCTTTCCACTTCGGCACGTTATACCGGCAAGTGAGGGACACGATGCTGTCGAATGCCACCCTGCTTTGTTCCCAATCCGCCTTTCCGTGCCGGGCCAATTGGGCGTAAAGGCATTTCTTGTTCATCTCTGCCGCTCCCTGAAGCGGATATTGCACTAACTGGTAATATCTCGTACGTTTTTCTTCTGGCATTCGCATGCCCCATGCAGCCGCTTGGTCTTCTATTTTCCGGTAAGCAGAAAGCCGTTCACGGATAAAAGTTTCACTCCATGGAAGATCGCTTACAATCTTGTATTCCGGATTCTTTTCTTCCGTGCGTGTTCCTCCCATGAACTCGGGTTTGCGGATATGTGCCAAGCGGTAATGTTCCTGCATCATCGGGAGTAAAAAAGAAGATGCCTGTGTGCCGAATTCCCGGGTGAGGAAATCGTACAGGTGGCGTGTCACTCCTTTCTTTTCCACCTTAGCTATGTCCCATGCCATGTCCATAAACAATTCTATCTGGTATTCAGCAGGCTTGATGTCTCCTACGTTCAATATCCACATTTTGCGGATGCCTTTGTCATAGGCAGTTTTCATCTGCTGGAAAATCAGGTAAGGACTGAGGGTGGAAAGCCAGAGGTAATCGTGCGGACGTCCCCAGTAGGATATGTGGTAATAGATGTCGTTGCCACCCGGACGTGCCGCTTCTTCAGGGGTAGGGAAATGGCTGATGTATCCGTAATTGTCGTCACACCACATCAGCGTCACATCTTCGGGTACTTGCAGCCCGGCCTCATAAACCTCCAGGACTTCCTTATAAGGTATCAGCACTTGAGGCACCTTCGCCACGTCTCCTTTGTATTTGGCAAGCAGTGCACGCTGATCTTTCATGATTCCGTCCAACGCCTGTTTCTGTTCTTCCACGGTGTTGGCACCCAACATCTTTCCGTCATGTATGCCTCGCATACCCAATGTATAGATGTCATCCGAATGTCGGAGCAACTTTATCCGTTCTTCCCAAAAGGAAAGTACATTCCTTCTGTTTGTCAGGTAATTGTATTCTCCTTTCCCTCTTTTATGCCATTCGCCGTTGGCGTTGCACATCATCGGTTCGCAATGCGAAGTACCCAAATAGATAGCATATTTGTCCGCCATTTCCTTGTTTCCTTCCGTAAAGAAGAAAGGCACCGAGCATTCGTGCATCGCCGGCCAGAATGTATTGGCACGAAGACGGAGAAGCAGTTCAAAGATACGTGCGTGGGTCTTCGGGCCGATTTGTCCTTTCACTTCCGAAGGTTCGTAATTGCTTTGGCTCCATGGCATCAGTCCCCAGTCTTCATCATTGATAAAGATACCCCGATAGGGCACACGCGGATAATCCGTTTTTCTGAATCCGGCTTCGATGCGCAGTTCTGTCTTTTTCTCCGGCGTAGCATCTGCCCACCATTCCCACGGTGATACGCCCAGCATGCGTGAGAGCTCCAATATCCCGTATGCCGTACCGCGCTTATCACTCCCTGCCACCAATAGTTTTCCGTCCTGCAAAACCGTTATCAGGAATGCTTCCGCCTGTCCGGCAAAACCCGACAGGTCTATACGTTCTTTTCCTGCCACCTCTTCCAGCAGTTTACTTTTCCCCCATGTCCCTATATAGATATCCCCCTCCGTTTCACTTACAGAGAAAGTTTGCGAAAGTACGGACTCGCAATCCCGTTTCAGGATGTCCAATGCCACGTACACCACGGGTTCTTCGCCAGATGCACAAGCCACACACATCCTGTTTCCCGTTCTCCACACAAAGTCCGTTGCTCCCCATACGGATACAGCAAGACTCCAGAAAATTACCGCCAACAGTCGTTTTTCCATAGATAAATTCGGATGTTTCCCAAGAAGGAAATTTGTACATGATTTAAAGCTCGTCTATTTCTTCTCCAGACCGTTCCATGATGCTTGCCGCCAAACTATCTGCCGCCTGTATAATGGCGACCAACGGATAAAGCATGCGTGACGTGTCGTAGCAACGCTGGTCCTCGTAGCTGTTCATGTTGATGCCCCAAGCCCCCATGTGCCAGCGAATGGCAAGCATTTCGTCATCGCTCATCTCCAGCCCGTTGCATAGCAGGAGGATGACCGACTTCTCGCCGTGCCCCATAGGGAAGTTCCTGTAGGTCACTTTATAACCTTCACTTTCTTCCCACATGCCCAATGCATTCTTGCGTTTTTTCACCGAACGTTTGTAAATATCGCTTTTGCACACGTCGTGCAGGAGGCTGGCAATGATCACACTGTCGCGTCCTACTTCTTTTTCTATTCCGGGTTCCAGTTTTTTCATGCCTTCCCACACCATAAGACCTGCCTTGCAGGTGTTGAGCGAGTGGCATACCAAGCCTCCTTCCGTATTCAGGTGATGGTTGGAGGAAGCAGGGGCGGTGAAGAAGCCCATGTCTTCCAACCCGTTGATTACATCTTCTACCCCATCACGTCCCGTGGAGCGCAATAATTCGATGAACTCTTCCTTGTTTTTCTTTATATCCATTGTATTTCCTGTGGAATGTATTTTTTCTTCAGTTTTGACGCCTCACTTCTTTCCATACGCCTTTTTATGCAGGGCAGAAGAGAAGGAAGTGAGTTATCGGATAACTCGGGATAAATATACGTAAATTCATGTAATTTCACAAATGGGTGAAAAGCATATTCAGAGCAAATGCATCTAAGCTCTACAGAATGGAGTTCTCATCTCAGCCCGGGCATAATCCTTGGCGTCACTGACATATAGGAGCAGGATGGTAGCCTCTTTGTCTTTGGCCAACAGTTCATCTTCTGGGACATCTGCCCCAAAAGGCAGAATGTACCCCACAGCAAGAGGGCACACAGCAGAATGAGGGTTCGTTTCATACGTGTTGTTGCTTATAGAGTGGTATTCAACATATTTGTTCCGCTTCGATTGCCGCAAATAAAATAATTCGTTAATAATTAGCCAAACCTAAGCAACTTTGGCAGTAATAATGAGTCCCTCGAAAATTTTGTCAATAACAGCAAGTCCGGTTCAATCCCTTTTGATTTACCATTCCCATTCTTCCAAAACCACTTCTTTCTCCGCTTGGTTTTCCCAAATGTCGTCCACATTGCAGAAAAAGTCGATGCCGGTCACCCGTTCCAACTCATCCACCGAGAGCACGTACTGCTGCAAGTCCTCTGCTTCCGGATTACGTGGTAACCCTTCACGGTGCGGAACCAAAAAGGCGATAGAGTGGAATTCCGTCCCTTTCCGGCTCATGACCGCCATGAAGTAATATGCCGGACAAGCCAGTCCGTGCACCGTCCTTCCATATATGTCCGTAGCAGGAGTACCTCCCGAAACTGGGGTACCTGTGAAGCCGGTCAGCAAGTCGTTCAGGGTTCCGCCTTTCACCACATAAACCTCCTCATACGTACCTGCCAGCACAGCACGTCCCCATTGCCTCACCTGCGCTTCCAATCCACGCCAGAAACCACCGTTGAAATCGTTCAACTGAGGAGAAATGTTGCTGTAATAAAAAGTCTGCCTGTTGGCTTCTTCCATATAGACACGGTCTTCAGAAGCACAAAGATGTCCTTTGTCGAAACCGTCGTTGCGGTAATCCGCTTCTTCGGTCTGCATTTCGGCAGGCAGTTCAGGGTCAACAGCCCATGCATCTGTACGTGTCACCACATCAGTCGCTGTGGCGGTATCAAACGAAAAAGCCACCCAGTTGGCATGTTTTTTCTCTGCATTCCACTCCAAAGCATAATTTACAGTCCGAACACCTGAAACCGACACCTCATGCACCACAAAGCGGTTCGAATCGTTCAGGCATGGCATTTCGTATCTCGTGGCAGATACATTCCCATCGCCTGCATTCGCATTCAGGTTACCTTCGGGTGCATCTGCCACCACATATTCGATAATTACATCGTTCCCATCGATGCTGATTACACGGAATTTCACAAAGCGATACCGGTCAGGAGCCATGCACCATGCCCAATAAACGGCTTTCTCTTCGATTCCGATGGATGATTGCCATCCATCTCCCGGCAAAGGGATTTCCTGCATGGCATCCAAACGTTCTTCACTCGTCCGGACAAAACGATAGACTTCCCCGTAAAAGGATCGATTCTGTATGTAAAAAGGATAAGTGAACCCTTCGGGGCGGCATACGGAGAAACCGGCAGAAATACTTTCATAACCCTTCAAAACCAGTGTAACCGCTCCCTCTTGGGTGGTCTGTTCAGCCGGTATTACGTCACGACCGCTACATCCCGCCAACAACAGGCAGAGCGACAACATGCAAAAGACGTACCACATCCTAATCCTCCTACAGACAGCAGAGGCGGGCAAAACCCGCCTCATGTTTGCCTTATACTTGATTCTATTCCGCTTCATTCACCAATATATTCTTGAACTCCCACGTCGGAGCGGCATCCGATGTACTGATATAAACGAAAGCGATGCGGATAGTTTGACCTACATAAGCACTCAAGTCATACGGACCTACCGCATAGAAATCCCATGTCTGCCCATCCGACCATTGCGATTCATCAATTACAAGGTCTTCCCATGTGCAAGTTTCCACATCGGCCGCATAATCCGAAGAAACCTTGACGGAAAAATGGATGGAAATCGGATCGCCGTTCAGGTAACGGTGAGCTTCCTCGAAAGTCAATTGTGGAGCCACCGCATCCGACAAGTCAACTGCAGGAGAAACCAACCAGCTTTCTGCCGGATAATTTGTACTGTTGAGATAAGCCGACGCCTTCCAACCATACTGGGAAGTGTTCGTCCATACATAGTTGACTCCCTGCATCGAAATATCCTGTATGGTGAATCCGCCCTCATCTCCCAATAGGCTTTCGTCTAAATAAGTACCTGCCTGGGCCACATAACCTTCTCCGGTATTTTCGAAGATGGTGGTAGCAGACGAATAAATCAGCGATGCACTCCAACCGCCATCGTATGTATACTCCTCTACAACCGGATCGCCACCGTTTTCTTTCTTGTAGATGACGGCAGCCTTGTCACCATCCGATGCATACGGAAACTTCTGCACCAGGTAGACAGGAAAGACATCGGTTGGACGGGATATGTAGTCGGTACCCAACTGCATGTATAACGCCGGATCCGCCACTACGACATAGGCATCTTCGGTCACATATTCACTCCAGTTTCCGTCACGGTATACATACAAGGCAGCCGTATTGGCGTATGCGCCCGACGCACGCCCCGTCCGCACCGAAGCGGACACCACTCCCGAGCCGGCCACTTCCTCGAACAGACAGACATCCCAGTATTGGGCATTTTCCTCCTTTACAAGCACATTCTTTATCTCGGCCGTAGGCGCACATTGATCCGTGCTTTTATATGCAAATGCCAATACAATTTTCCGGCCGCTGAAAGAGCTTAGGCCCACACTCTGTGCAATGAAATTCCATCCACTGAACCGGGAGCCATCGTAGGCTACCTCAGTCCATGTCGCCCCGTCCACATCCCCGGTATAATCCGAAGAGACTTTCACTTGCAGAAAATCGGCCGCATCGTATCCGTTCAGGTAATTGAAGGCAAAATCGAAGGACAGGACAGGGTCAACCGCTTCCGACAAATCTATTTCCGAAGAAACAAGCCAGCTTTCGGAAGGCATATTCTGTCCGTTTACGTAGGCCGAAGCCTTGTAATAGCCATACGAATCGTGTGCCCAAACATAAGAGGAGCCTTCCGGGAGCGTCACATCCTTAATCTCAAACTGTTCGCTTTCTTCTTTCATCCGGTCTTCGAAATAAGCGTATGACGAAACCGGATAGCATCCGTAACTGTATGACCCGTTGAAATAAGTCAGTTTCACAGTCTTGTCATTCATCAGGTTTTTCAAGGAAAATGTGCCATCACCGTTTGATTCAAACGACCATTCCCCACCTTCTGCAGGCAGAGAAGAAGAGACGTTGAAACTGTTGTACGAACCGCTCATATAAAGGTATTGCGACCAGGAATTCAGCAATGCATAGCCATCGGAACCTTCTTCAACCGTAACAACCTGATCGGAGCCATCATCCGAAGAAATGATACCATCGGTCACCGCAATCGCGTCAGGATACATGTAGCCGTACGTATAGCTTTCATTGGATAATTTACCGAACGGATAATACTGCCCATCATCCCCCATCGCCGCTATGACATAATTGCCGGCCTCGCCATCGAAGCTGTCCACCTGTTGGTACACCACCGAAGCGGTACTGCTTCCGGAACTCGGTTCGAATTCGGAATAGGCGTAGTTGACCGCTACCATATCGCCTTCCTGCGGGTTTTCGATGCGGGATTCAAGTACTGAAGGAATACTCCCTGCCGTAGAGGGGGAAAGATAAACCGCATTCGAAGTTTCGCCCCATACATTCCGGTAATCGCCGTTGACCAACGTGTATTCGGAAATGTTCATGAAGTCAGCCAAATAGCCCGATTCCCCTTTATACACGTTATAAACTACCGAAATGCGTGAGCCCGTATCGGCATTGGGATACTTATATTCGATGAAGGCAGGCAGATACCATCCCGCCTCTGTTTTATCGGCAAAATACTTGTTTTCTCCGATCGCATCGAGTGCCACCACATACGATTGCCCCTCCGGATCCTTTGCCAGGGCAATTTCCCTGTTGGTTTCCATACCGGCAACGGTGGTATAATCGGAAGAACTCAGTTCAATGGTAACACCGGTTTTTATATCGGTGAGGGACGAATCGATATTGAACTGATTGTTATAATCTTCACACGCCGACAAACCCGCCAGCAATACGCTCGACATCAATATTATCTTTTTCATATAGTGCATTTCTTTATTCATGAAAGGTTAAAAGTTTACTTTCAGCCTCAAACTGTAGGTACGGCCGAAAGCATAGTAACAATAAATATTGTCGGCAGTAGCCTCCTGCAAAGAAGAGGAAGACAGCGTGCTGGGATTGTATGCTTTGGAAATATACTGGTAATCCAGCAAGTTGTTCACATTGCCTGAAAACATTGCGTCCAGCGTACCTATCTTGAAGCGGTAGGAAGCGTTCAGGTCGAACTGGCTTGCAGCCGGGATTTTCCACGGATCGAGAACCGATACCTCGCTGCCCAATGAAAGGTTGCTTCCCGTCAAAGAATAGTAAGCGTAGTTGCGTCCGTAATATGTCCAGTCGGCTCCCACACGAATAGACTTGCCAATCTTGAAAGTCGCGCCGACAGCGGCCGTAGTCTGTGCCGAACCTCCCACGCGCACACCTTTCAGTTTAATCTTGGCATTGGCATGGTCGGCGGCACCCACAGTCGTGGCAGTACCTTCCGAAGTCAGGGCATTGCCGTATGCATCATACGCATATCCGGTGGCATCGCTGTCCCATTTCCAGTCTCCCAACGAGAACATTCCGGTTATATCGAGCCACCTCAGCGGGAAAATCTTCACGTCAAGCTCGATTCCTTTGTGGAGGGCATCCACACCGGTCATGTTCATATAGTATTCGGTCTGGTTGTCCATCGTACCGCTCTTGGTCATGGTCTTGTCCAGCCATTTGGTGTAGTAGGCATTTACATTGGCTGTCATCCACTCGTTACGGAATCCGTATCCCAATTCAAAGGAAAACACTTTCTCGTTTTTCGCATCCTTATTGATGGCATGGCTGGTAGTCGCCTGCATGAAAGCTCCGTAAGAGAACTTGGGGGCACGGCTGATATAGCCTATATTGAAGAACACGTTATGATTGTCGGTAATGTTGTAATTGGCACCGCCTTTCGCCGTAAAGCCGAGGAAGCTGATTTTGTCCGATTTGGCATGTGCCTTGTCATAGTAGAAGCGGTCGTAACGCCAGTAAGTGGTGTTCGACAACGAACCGGCCACAAAAGCCGCAAGCTTGTCACGGTTGTATTCGGTCTGGAAGAAGGCACCTTCCTGCAACACATGCCCGTCATAGTCGCGGTACACCACATCGCCCACACCCAATTTTTCGTATCTCCAAGCCGAATTGGCGGCATTGGCATTGTTCTCCACCTGCACATCGCCACGTGTGGAGTCCATGTAATATTCTCCCCCGAACAGGTCGGATATTTCATTCGTATGCGTACCTTTGTAGTAACGGAAATCAACACCGCCATAAAAATCGAAATATTTGCCGAACTTGGTGGTGTAGGTAGAAAGTATCCCGTACCAGTTATGGTAATTCTTCGACTGGGTCATCACCAACATGGAACCGTATTCGCTTCCGGCATTGATGTCCTGGATGGCTCCATAATCGAACGTACCGTCCGACTTACGGAACTGATCCTGCAACTCACCATAATAAGAACCATACCAATCACGGTAGGAATAGCCATAATCCTCGTTACCTTCCCCCGAATTGCCATAACCGCGTCCGATAGACACATAAGCAACGGTACTCAGAGAAGATTTCCCGTTAATCTGCCACTGGTGGTTCAGGCTGATTTGCGGTTTATGATAAACATTGTATTCCGAGCTTTGGCGTTGCCCGTTATTGTCGAATCCATAGGTAGAGTTATATTTGTAATGCTTTACCCCGTATACCTTCTCTACACGCTGCCAACCGGCAATGGTCAGTGCACCATCGCGCTGGTAGTGCTTTTGCGGGGCGCCGAATGCAGTCAGCGACAGCTGGTGCGCATCGTTTAGCCGTTTCGAGATATTCAAGAAATAATTGTATCCTTCGTAATCTGTGCCCTGCACGTATCCGTTCCCCCACATCTTTGAACCCAAAAGCGTCATCGCCCATCCGTTCTTGGACACGCCGGTAGACACGCTGAACAGAAGCTTGTTCATCCCGTCATTGCCCAACGCATACGAAACGGTTCCTCCCTTCTGGCTGTCCAGCCCACGGGTCACAATGTTTATGGTGCCTCCCACTGAAGGAGCCGACACTTTCGAGGCACCTAATCCGCGCTGTGTCTGCATGCTGCGCGTCACATCGGTCAGCCCTGCCCAGTTAGACCAGTAAATTCCGCCCCACTCCATGTCGTTCATCGGCACACCGTTCACCATGACGGCTATATTCTCATTGCCGAAGCCGCGCATGTAAATCTCAGAGTCTCCATAGCCTCCACCTTCCTTGTTGGCATGTACGCCCGGAGTTGATTTTAATATTTCCGGAAATTCCTGCGTACCTAATTTTTCCTCGATAAAATCCATGCTCACACTCGATGTAGCAACCGGTGTCTTGCGGGCTATGGCCACGGAAGAAGTGATCACCACATCCTGCAGAATGTGCGCATCCGGCTCCAAGGCAATCTCGTCCAAATCTATTTCACCTTGCCCGGTAATTTCCATAGACTTCTCCTTATAACCAATGTAAGTGAACACGATGGTCACCCCCGGTTTGGAAATTTTCAGTACAAACTTACCATCCGCATCGGTTACGGCACCCTGTGTAGTACCTTGTATTGCAACGGTAGCCCCTATTAAAGGTTCGTTGCTGCCGGCGTCTACAACAGTACCTTTCAACGTAGCCTGAGCCATAGCCGCAGCAGTACTGCACAACATGAGTATGGCATACAGAAAGAAATGTTTCAACTGACTTTTCATAGGTTTCTTTTTTGATGTTTTTATACTTTAAAGATTTTGAAACAAAAATAATGATTTTTTCAAATCATAGTGGTATCACACCGCATTTTGTCCCATATTTAACCGCTTTATGTTAATAATTTTAGCAGTTAACATACAATGATACTATCCAAATACCATATAAAGCCAACATATCTTTCTGTTCGGGAAAGCAAAACAGGAAGAAAAGCCGGATTACCGACAGTTTTCATCCGATATAGTTTCAAATTAATAGCTGAAACCTAAATGTAACAGGCGATGCATATATCTGCAATCGCTTTCGCAAATATATACATCGCCTTTCAGGAATATATACCGGTCTCTTGTCAGAGGCGCTTCATTTTGACAGACTTCAGTTGTGTCCTGTCCGATGATCCCCCGTAGAGTATCTCATAGTCTCCGGACAGGGGTCGCATGGTATTCGTTTCCGTA
Organism: uncultured Phocaeicola sp.; assembly: GCA_964488405.1. Classification (GTDB taxonomy): domain Bacteria; phylum Bacteroidota; class Bacteroidia; order Bacteroidales; family Bacteroidaceae; genus Phocaeicola. The sequence goes on along the minus strand of CAZAUU010000027.1, from coordinate 9,263 downwards.
TCGAACCATTCGAAACTTTCATCGTCAAGGCGGAAAGTCACCTCTTGGGTTTCTCCTTTCTTTATATATACACGGCGGAAATCGCGCAAGGCGTAGCAAGGCCCTTCCTTGTCCCCCGGGCGGCACAAATAAACCTGTACGATTTCTTCCCCGTCCCTGTCGCCGGTATTGGTCACAGGAACAGTCAGCGTGCAGGTTTCACCCTCTTTTATTTCCCCGGAAGAAATTTCGGCTTTCCCATAACCGAATGTGGTATAACTCAGTCCGTATCCGAAGGGGAAAAGAGGTTTCTCGCGCAGATAACGGTAGGTGCGCCCTTTCATCGAATAGTCCATGAAATCGGGCAGCTGTGAAGTGCTCCTGTAGAAAGTCACGGGCAAGCGTCCTGCCGGATTGTACTCGCCGAAAAGCACCGATGCCACAGCGTCGCCTCCCGCCTGTCCGGGATACCAGGCCTGCACAATGGCATCACACAAGCCAGTTTCGCGGGCCAGTGCCATCGCCGAACCGGAATAATTGACAAATACAATTTTCTTTCCTGCCTTCTTCAATTCGCCAAGCAAACGGGTCTGTACCTCGGGCAATTCGATGGCTTCACGGTCTCCACCCTTGAAACCGGGCACGCTGACCGGCATCTCCTCGCCTTCCAACCCCGGCGATATGCCTCCCGCAAAGATAACCACGTCGGCATCCTTTACCTTATCTACCGAGTGCCTCAGGTCGAGCGGCACTTCACGTCCCAAATCGAAATTCAATGTGGCACAGTTTCCTTCCGTAGCTACGAATTCAACTTTCAGCTGGTATTCCTTTCCCGCTTCGACCTGGAACGCGTATACCCGATTGCTCTTCATATTGAGCGCGGATGCCATTCGCTTCCCGTCTATATACAGCCTGGCTGTACCCTGCGTTTGGAAACTGAATACCACTTCCTCGCTTGTTTCCGGCCGGAAAACAGATTCGTATACCGCCGAGAAGTCACCCAAATTCACACCGGGAGCAAACACCGTAGCCCCGGCGGTGGTGAAACGGAAAGGCGTACCCACATGCGTTTCCACGTCCGGATCGCCTTCAGGTTTCATCCGGTTCCAATACGAGGCCTTGAATCCCGTCTTGCCATCGGCACTGCATTGCTGGAACAAACTTTGCAAGGAAACGGCTGAAGTGTGGTCGCATCCCGGCTCATAAACCAACTGTCCTTCAGGAAGCCGTTCCTGAAGGCTTCTGAGCAGGGTAGACGTCTGGCTGGGAAATCCATTATAGTTACCCCACTGCATGACGCTGTCGTTGGCATTCGGCCCCATCAGGGCAATCTTCACTCCACTACCCAGCGGAAGCAGGTTGTTCCGGTTCTGCAGGAGCACGATACTTTGTTGTGCCATCTTCAAGGCAAGGTCTTTATGTGCCTGGCAGTCTACCACACTATAGGGAATCCGGTTCCACGATACGTCGGCATCCATTTCACCCAGTTCAAAACGTGCCTTCATCAAACGCTTCACCGAAGCATTGACGGTCTCCTCGTCAATCAGGCCCTGCCGCACCGCATCGACCAGCGATCCGAAGCTCTCACCGCACTCCAGGTCGGTACCGCTGTTCACCGCCTTTGCCGAAGCATGCGATGCATCAGGTTCCGTATTGTGGCGTCCTTCGGTATAGAAGTCATTGATAGCCCAGCAATCGGAAACCACGATGCCGTCAAATCCCCATTCATCCCGCAAAATCTGATGGAGCAGTTTCTCGCTTCCGCAACAGGGATCACCTTCGACGCGGTTATAGGCACACATCACTTCTTTCACGTCCGCTTTCTGCACCAGTGCCTTGAACGCAGGCAAATAGGTTTCCCACAAATCACGCGGTGCCACCTCCTCCACATCGAACACGTGCCGGTTCCATTCCGGTCCGGAATGTACGGCATAATGCTTGGCGCACGCATGCAACTTATCGTACTGTTCTCCTTCCGGTCCCTGCAAGCCACGTACCACACTGACTCCCATCCGGCTGCTCAGGTAGGGGTCCTCCCCGTACGTTTCCTGTCCGCGTCCCCAGCGCGGGTCACGGAAAATGTTCACATTCGGCGTCCAGAATGTCAACCCCTGGTAACGTTCCCCGCTCTTTTCCTTGCTGAATCCCGCGTACTTGGCACGTGCCTCATCGCTGACGGCGGTAAAAACCTCCAGCAGCAGGCTGTCATTGAACGAAGCTGCCATACCGATAGATTGCGGGAATACGGTGGCAAGTCCGGCGCGGCCTACCCCGTGAAGAGCCTCACTCCACCAATCGTATGCCTTGATACCCAACCGTGGAATGGCAGGAGATGAATTTTGCATAAGCGACACCTTTTCTTCAAGCGTCAGCCTCCCTACTAAGTCTTCCGCCCGCTCATCCGCCGGGAGGGAAGTGTCTTGATACGGCAATTTGGCATTGCACGAAAACAGGAAAAAGCTTATCAGCCCTAACCCTACAAATTGAATCGGTCTTTTCATAAATCGGATATTAAATTAGTTCACAGACAAAGTTAACAACTTCTTTCCAAGATACAAAGGAATGAATTATATTTGCAAGACCCAAAAAAAGTGAAAGGAATGGCAAAAGAGAGAACCGTTTACGTATGCACTAACTGCGGGCAGGAGTCGTCCAAGTGGATAGGCAAATGTCCTTCGTGCGGGCAATGGAATACTTTCGCGGAAGAGGTGGTAAGAAAAGAAACACCCGCGTCAAAACACGCGGCACACGGCATGGGGATGACACGATCCAAGCCCCAACAGCTGCACGAAATCACGTCGGGAGAAGAGGAACGCATCGACCTGGAGGACGATGAATTGAACCGGGTGCTGGGAGGAGGATTGGTAAGAGGGTCACTTACACTGATTGGGGGAGAACCGGGTATAGGTAAATCCACACTGGTGCTCCAGACCGCGCTTAAACTGGCATCGATGAAGGTGCTCTATATATCGGGAGAAGAAAGCGCACGCCAGCTGAAACTGCGTGCCGACCGCATCTCCCATCCCGACAGCCCCGGCCTGCTGATAGCTTGCGAAACCTCGCTGGAGCAAATCTTCACACACATCAAGAATGCTGCACCCGACTTGGTTGTCATCGATTCCATCCAAACCATCTCAACGGAACACATCGATTCATCGCCGGGAAGCATCGTGCAGGTACGCGAATGTTCGTCGGCCATCCTGAAGTTTGCCAAGGAGACAGGCACGCCCGTCATCCTCATCGGACACATAAACAAGGAAGGAAGTATAGCCGGGCCGAAAGTGTTGGAACACATTGTCGACACGGTGCTGCAATTCGAGGGCGACCAGCATTACATGTACCGTATCCTGCGAAGCATCAAAAACCGATTCGGAAGCACGGCGGAGCTGGGCATCTACGAAATGCGGCAGGACGGGCTGAGGCAAGTGAGCAATCCCTCGGAATTGCTTCTGACACAAGACCACGAAGGCATGAGCGGCATTGCCATTGCCTGTGCGGTAGAGGGGATACGCCCTTTTCTCATCGAAGTGCAGGCCCTGGTCAGCACGGCTGCGTACGGGACTCCCCAACGTTCGGCAACCGGATTCGACTTGCGCCGCATGAACATGTTGCTGGCCGTGCTGGAAAAACGTGTCGGATTCAAGCTCGCCCAAAAAGACGTGTTCCTCAACATCGCCGGAGGACTGAGGGTGAACGACCCGGCAATCGACCTTGCCGTCATCAGTGCCGTCCTGTCGAGCAACATGGATACGGAAATAGAACCGGGTGTCTGCATGGCGGGCGAAGTGGGACTAAGCGGGGAGATACGCCCGGTAAACCGTATCGAGCAACGCATCAGCGAAGCGGAAAAACTGGGGTTCACGCGTATGCTGGTTCCCATGCGCAACCTGCAAGGCTTGGACAGAAAGAAAATAAAAACAGAACTCATACCCGTCAGGAAGGTGGAAGAAGCCTTCCGTGAACTGTTCGGATAAACAGAAAAAGCAAAATGATACAGGAATACCAATTACGGATGTTGCCGGAACAGGCAGCAGACGAACAAAGCATCAAGCAATACATCAGCCGGGAAAAAGGACTGGACGTGCGTACAATCTCTGCCTTACGCATATTGAAGCGCAGCATCGACGCACGCCAACGTACCGTCTACATCGATATGAAAGTGCGGGCATTCATCAACGAAATGCCCGAAGAAGAAGCATTCACCCGTATCCAATACCGCGACGTGTCGGGGAATCCCGCCGTGATTATCGTCGGTGCAGGTCCGGGAGGACTTTTTGCGGCATTGAGACTCATCGAACTGGGGGTCCGCCCGATTGTGGTGGAACGTGGAAAGAACGTACACGAACGCAAGGAAGACCTTGCACGCATCAGCCGCGAGCACAAAGTAAATGCAGAGTCCAACTACAACTTCGGCGAGGGAGGAGCAGGAGCCTACTCGGACGGGAAGCTGTACACCCGGAGCAAGAAACGCGGCTGTGTAGAAAAAATACTGAACGTGTTCTGCCAGCACGGGGCGGATACATCCATCCTGACTGACGCACATCCGCACATCGGTACGGACAAGTTGCCGAAGATAATCGAGAACATGCGCAACACCATTCTGGCCTGCGGGGGAGAAGTGTATTTCCAGACACGCATGGACGCACTTGTCACCAAGCACAACCGCGTAGAAGGCATCGAGACCAATACGGGGGAAATATTCCGAGGACCTGTCATCCTTGCCACAGGGCATTCGGCACGGGATGTCTACCGCCAGCTGTACGCGCACGGCATACGGATAGAGCCGAAGGGACTTGCCATAGGCGTGCGTCTGGAGCATCCATCGCAACTGATAGACCGCATCCAATACCACAACAGGGAAGGGCGCAGCAAATACCTGCCCGCAGCCGAATACAGCTTTGTACGGCAAGTGGACGGACGGGGTGTATACAGCTTCTGCATGTGCCCCGGAGGATTTGTCGTTCCTGCCGCAAGCGGTCCCCACCAGATTGTGGTAAACGGCATGAGCCCCTGTAACCGGGGAACCAAGTGGAGCAACTCCGGCATGGTGGTGGAACTTCGCACGGAAGACCTCGCGCATCCCGACCTTCGGCTCCAGGCATGTGAAACTTATCCCGATTCGGCGGAAGCCCGGACCGAAGAACTGATTGCAAGGACAATGACGGAAGGAGAAGCGGTACACCCGCTGGCAATGATGCGCCTCCAGGAAAAGCTGGAACAGCTCTGTTGGCAACAGGGGAACATGCGCCAGACAGCACCGGCACAACGCATGCTCGATTTTACGCGCAAGAAACTGAGTTACGACCTCCCGGCGTCTTCATACAGCCCCGGGCTTGTCTCTTCCCCACTCCACTTCTGGCTTCCGAAATTCATCACCGACAGGCTGGGCAAAGCTTTCCTGGCATTCGGGCAAAATTCACGGGGCTTTCTTACTAACGAAGCCGTCATGATTGCCATCGAGACACGTACTTCTGCCCCTGTACGCATTGTACGCGACACAGAAACCTTGCAAAATGTCACTCTCGAAGGATTATTCCCCTGCGGGGAAGGTGCCGGTTATGCCGGAGGCATCGTATCGGCAAGCATCGATGGCGAACGATGTGCGGAAATGGCTGCAAAGTACCTCAATGCCACATCCCATACCTAATCATATCATAAAAAGCCCATGATTACAACCGAACCCGAAATCGCAATAATCGAACAAAACACCCTTGCCGCATTGGGATTACAGGCCATCTTGGAAGAACTGCTGCCGACAGTGGTCATCCGTACTTTTTCTTCTTTCGGACAACTGATAGACGATACACCCGACATGTATGTGCACTACTTTGTGTCGGCACAAATCTATTTCCGCCATACGGCTTTCTTCCTGGAGCGCAGACCGAAAACCATTGTCCTGACTACTGGAGAACCGCCTTCGCTGAAGAATGTGCCTGCTCTGGACTGCACCCTCCCGCAAGACCGGCTGATAAAAGCCATTATCCGACTGCGCAACTACCGGCACAAGGCTTCGCCTTCCTATACCGAGACACACGACCTCTCCCCACGCGAAATCGAAGTATTGGTTTTAGTGACCAAAGGATACATCAACAAGGAAATAGCGGAACGCTTAGGGATCAGCCTGACTACCGTCATCTCCCATCGCAAGAATATCACCGAGAAGTTGGGCATCAAATCGGTATCCGCACTTGCCGTTTATGCCGTGATGCACGGGTATGTGGAAGTAGACAGCATATAAAGATTTTACACGACTGCCCGCTTAAACGGGTACGAGCCGTCGTACAGCCCGATGCGGGCTGTCATGTCGCCATGCATGTGCGCCCGTGTTTTGCCGCATGCCTTGTCCGGGGGTGGGCGAATGAAAAAAGCCGCTTGCCGGTGCGCTCTCCGGAAGCGGCCTGAACCCCTTCAAAGTTAAAATTAAGAGAGAATAAAAAAACAGGGCTCTTTTCTCTTTATGTTATGAAGTGCGTTATCAGTCGTCTGCCGTAAAGCCCGTGTAGCGATAGCCGGACACTTTGTATTTGGCATACCCGTATGCTGCGGGATAGGGGTCGTCGCTGAACGACACATAGAACACGATGCTGTCGGCCGGCATCCCGCTGGGGGTGGTGGCGGCACCGGACAGAATCTTTCCGTCTTCAATGGTCACGTTGCAGTCGTCATAGGCTTCGTTCGCCACGCTGCCGTTTGTGCTGAAGGTCAGTGAGTTCACATCGCAGTTGACACGCACGGTGTAGTCCCAGAAGTAACCCAAATCGCTCACATACATTTCGGTGGCCACGTTGGCAGCCGTGTTGTAGGTCAACAGGAACGTATTGCCCAGGCCGAAAAGCTCGTCGTCTTCATAAACCGTCGTACCATTGTCGTCCACGGCAGTGACGGTGACATACCACTCTCCTGCCAATGCTTCCGTGGCCGTTCCGCCAATCTCGTCTTTCTCGCAGGAGGTGAACGCCACTCCCATGCACATCATCAGTAAGTATATAGCTTTTTTCATATTCCGTTATCTTTTATACATTGTTATATAGAATTCCAAATAACCTGCATAGCTGACGCCCCAGTAGAGGGTACCCGAATCTGCATCATAGGTGCCGCCTTCCATCCAGTCCAGCCCGTCGCCCCAACCGGCAATGTAGCTGTCCACCAGCGTCACGGTGCTGCCGTCAATGGCAATGTCGCCCGTCATGGCATAGCTGGAACCGTAGCCTGCGCGGTCGCGATACCATCCGCCCAGCAGGTCGTCCACGTAATAGGTGCCGTCGCCGTTGTTGATAATCAGCACTTCATAGCTGGCTCCGTAGAGGGTCTGCGCATCGTTATACCAGCGGTAGCTGTTGGCATCGGTGTCCCAGTAGCCTTCAATGGCGTCGTTGGGGTCAAGCACAACCACGGTGCGTGTGGACGAGGTGGTGAATCCGTCTGCGTTTGTGATGGCATAGGTGACGGTGTATATGCCCGACGTGGATGTATCTACACTGCCGTTCACTACCACTTGGTCTGTCACATCTTCGCCGTTCAACTCTGCCGAATAGCCGGGTTCTTCAAACGTAGAGCCCTTGTCCACAATCATTGTGGTTTCTCCCTCAAGCGTAAGCGACGGGTAGTAGGTGATGAAGGTCATGCCCTCGGTGTCCTTGTCGCAGCTTGTCGGCAAGATAGCGGCCAGTACAAACAGTATACTATAAATTATTTTGCTTTTCATTGTTTGTCTTCATTTTAATGGATTAAACAGTTTCTCGTTTATTCGGCCCAGAAGATGGGGGTGGTGTAGCCGGGGAAAGTCGGTACGTTCGAGTTGGCTGCACTTGAATACTCGGGATAGGGCCAGCGCATCAGCAGCTGGTTGCTGCCCACCTGGTTGAACACCGAGATGGGGGTATAGAGCGTACCCGGTTCGTAGGCAGAAGGATCGTATACACCCGTCGCTTCGTCAAAAAACGTGGTGCCCGTAACCGATGTGTCAAAGGCGGGATAGCCCAGACGGCGCAAGTCGCAGTAGCCCTCAAACGGGTTGGTGCCTGACATGGCAATCCACTTGGCCAGGCCGATGCACTCCCGGTAGTTGTTCTGGTCATAGGGATAGCGGGCAATGTTCTCGGCTGCGCCATCCACTCCGGCCGAGCTGAACGATGCTTCGATGGCAGCTTCATAGTGCGCCTGTGCCTGCGACGAATTGCCGGTGCGTGCATAATATTCGGCAATGAAGAACTCGGTTTCGGCCACCGTAAGCATGTCGAGCGGCATGGTTGCCGTAGCCACCGGGCGACAGAACGAGCCGAGAACAAGGTCGTTGGCCGTGCTGTGGTTGGTGCCCGAAATGCCACCGAGGTATTCGCCGTCATCGTTAGTTTCAAAGAAGGCTGCCAGGCGTGGGTCTTGATATTCGATGTTGCCCTCCGCATCCTCCACCTGCATGGTGCCGCAAAGAGCCAGGTTCAGCGCCAGGTTGTTCTGCTGGCCGGCTGCAAAATCTTCCGAATAGAACGGATTGCGGGCGCCCTCCGTGTCAGACCAGCAGCTGGTGTAGGACACGTCTTCCGTGGGGAAGTTGTTTTCGGCAATCAGGGCTGCCACTTGCGAAGAGACGTCCTGCGCATTCCACATGCGCATCAGGATGCGCAGCTTCAGCGCATTGGCAAAACGAATCCACGATGCCGCCGTTTCGTCAGGATAGAGGAAATTGGTGCAGACAGGGTCGCTCGAGGAGACGTAGTCCAAGGCTTCGTCCAGCTCGCTCAGAATGCCCTGGTAAACGGTCAGCCCCTCGTCATACTGCGGACTCAGGTTCGATTCGTCCAAAGCTTCCGTGTAGGGGATTTCGCCATAGCAGTCCACCAGTGCCTGATAGGCAAATGCACGCAGCACGGTTGCTGCCAGATAGGAGCCCCAGTCTTCATCGGCAGCTGCCAGCTCGCGGATGGTCTGCAAGTTTTTTTGCCCGCGCTGCATCATCTGGGTGTAAAAACTGCTGCTGCGCGTGGCAGACATTTCAAACTGCGAATAGCTCACATAGTTGCTGGTCCCGAAAAGCTGGACATAAACCTGCGAAAAATAGCCGCCCGTGATGCGGAGGAAGTCGCCATAGCTGGATGCCACGTTCATTTCGGCCGCAGGCATCAGCATGCTGGCGGTGACGTTTTCTTCGGTAATCGAGTTGGGGTCTTGGTTGATGTCCAGATAACTGTCGCAAGACGTCAGACACAAACCAGCCACAAAAGTCGATATGAATAGTTTTTTCATTGTTATCTTCTCCATAAAATGATTTAGAATTTGACACTGAG
>CAZAUU010000026.1:0-31699 GCA_964488405.1 uncultured Phocaeicola sp. | reverse complement strand
TTCATGCGCATGAAAGTGGCGCCATGACCTGTTTGGGAGCAGCTGTTGCGCCCCTCAGGAATCTTTCCCTGGGATTCGTATTTCTTCAGCTGTTCAGGCCATGACTTCCTTACACATCTTACCTTCGCTTTCATTTTCTTGTCCGCATCCACTCCATTCAGGGCATCATCTGTCTGTCTGGGTGCCTTTTCCACCTTCTCCGGCGTGATATCCTGATATGTGACCGGAGCGGAATCACGCAGTTCCCGCCTGGTGACGGACTCGGCGTACTGCCATATCTCCTCAGGCTGTTCCGCGATTCCGGATATGCGGGTATGTATGGGCTTGCCCGATTTTTTTTGCAGACATAAAAAAGGCTATCTCAAAGATCTTTTTGAGACAGCCTCTTGCAACTTGTAAAAGATTTACGACAGGCGTGTCAGAAGATGTAGCCCAACGAAATGGCGAAACTCATATTGCGGGACTTCTCTCCATCGTGACCACCTGTATGGCGGAAAGGACTGATGAAGCCGTTTTGCCCGGTAAGATTGACCAGATAGCGGCCTGCCAGCTCCACCCCCACGCCATACTGCACACCCAAATCGAAACGCTTCATGTCCATGCCGTCGGAACCGAAAATCTTGACATCTTCACTCCCGTGTGTCTTAGTCTTTCCGCCAAGCCCGACAGCAAAATAAGGGCCTGCGTTCACCACGAACTTGATGCCGTCCGTAAGGGGCATCTTGAGGGCAGCCATTACCGGTATCTCCATATAAACAGGCCGGTAGGTACTCTTACCATGTTCCTTGTACTTCCATCCTTTGGAAGAGAACATCAACCCCGACTTCAAAGACCAGATGTCGGTAAAAGCGTAGTCCATGCCCACGCCCAACGTGAAACCGGGCAGGGCTTTGTAATCGTCTTCCTTGGTCATGTTGCTGAAGTTGATACCAAATTGTGCGTCCCAGCGCACTTGCGAAAAGCCTGTCAGGGCAATCATCCCGAACAATGCGGCGAACATTACCTTCTTCATAGTTCAAATCTTTTTGCGGTTAATGTATAGGACAAAGTTAAAAAAATTCCGCGGTTACGGCAAGCCCCGCCGTGGAAAAATACCGGGCCATCCGTCCGTATGGACAGACTATAATTTCACCTTTTTCCCCACCGCCTTCGACTCGTTTTGCAAACGGTCGAGTGCAGTCACCACATAACGGTATTTCGTCTTCCCGTCCTCGTAAGGGAGTTTGTAAAAACAGTTGCCCGTAATGGCAACGATGTGTGAAGGGTCGTCTATGTCCACCCGCTCCTTATCGCCAAACCGGTAAACCACGTACCGCACCGCCCTGTCCATTTCCGTCCCGGCTTTCGGGGCCGACCAGAAGAGGATGTAGCCGTCTTCCGTCCATACTGGTTTCAGCTTCTTCACCTTCTTCGGAGCCTTGTCGTCCATAAACGGGAAGCGGGGTTGCAAGGCGGGATATTTGTGGTACACCTTTTCCAATGCGTCACGGTAGTTTCCCTTGTTGCCGACCACTGCCGCCGCATACCACTGGCAGCTCCCCTGCACCGCAGGCAGTGAACGCTGCAACTGGTATTTCGCCGACATCTGGTTCCGGTTGGGATTCTCCACGTCGGGCGCCGATACCGTCCGCTCCACATCCTGCCCAATGAACAAAGGACGAGCAGCCGAATGCTCCGCCCACCAACGCACCAAGGTGGCATAGTCTGCCACCGGATGGCCGATTTCCCAATACACCTGCGGGATGTTGTAATCCACCCAGCCGTTGTCCACCCACAGCAATACATCGGCATAAAGGTCGTCGTAATTCTGCAAGCCGTTGGTGTTGCTTCCGTCAGGGTCCGACTTCCTGTTGCGGTAGATACCGAAAGGCGACACGCCGAACTTCACCCACGGCTTGCATTCGCGTACCGTCTCGTGGATTTCCTTTATCAGGACATTCACGTTGTTCCGCCGCCAGTCTGCCTTGCTGGCGAAGCCCCGCCCGTAGGCGGCAAAACTCATATCGTCCGGAAATTCCTCGCCGTTTACCGGATAAGGATAAAAATAGTCGTCCATGTGGATGCCGTCGACATCGTAGCGCGAAACGATGTCCTTCACGATGCGGCAAATGTACTTGCGCGAATCCGGCTGCCCCGGGTCGAAATACAACTGGCCGCCATAACGCACGAAAAGCCCCGGATACCTGTAATACGGATGGCGTGCATCCAGCGCGGGAGTCCCTTTCGTCTGCGCCCGGTACGGGTTGAGCCAAGCATGCAGCTCCATGCCCCGTTTGTGGCACTCTTCCACCATGAAATGCAACGGATCCCACAACGGGGCGGGTGCCTGCCCCTGGACGCCTGTCAAGAAGCGGCTCCACGGTTCGTAAGGTGAATCGTAAAGGGCATCACACTCCGCACGCACCTGAAATATGACGGCATTGATGCCCGCCTTTTGGAGCGCATCCAACTGGGAAACCAGCACGCTCCGCATCCGGGAGGGGTCCATCCCCTGAAACTGCCCGTTCACACACTGTATCCATGCGCCGCGAAATTCCCGTTTGGGATATACGCCCTGCGCGACCGCCATCACTGCAAAAGACAGCCACAAGGCACAAACTACCAAGAAGATTCTCGATTTCATTGTCCGTTTTTTTTATGCTTTGCCGCCCTTGCGGGTACGGCATCCGTTATGCGATTTCCATCCAGGCGCAAAGGTAAGCAAATTCGCGATATGACAAGCCAAAAGCGACAAGGTTTCTGCAACTTCCGGCAGCGGGCAATCCAACCGCTACCGGAAGAAACGCGGCACACTTTGATTTTCCCGCAGATTTTCGTAAATTTGCCAAAAACTATCACCCCGAAGCATGTCTGAAGCCAATCATATATCCATCAAAGGAGCAAAGGTCAACAACCTGAAAAACATCGATGTCGACATTCCCCGCAACAAGCTGGTGGTCATCACGGGCCTGTCCGGCTCCGGCAAGTCTTCCCTTGCCTTCGACACGCTGTATGCCGAAGGCCAGCGCCGGTACGTGGAAAGTCTCTCGTCGTATGCCCGCCAGTTCCTGGGCAGGATGAGCAAGCCGGAATGCGACTTCATCAAGGGTATCCCTCCCGCCATTGCCATCGAGCAAAAAGTGGTGAGCCGCAACCCGCGCTCCACCGTGGGCACCTCTACCGAAATCTACGAATACTTGCGCCTGCTTTTCGCGCGTGTGGGGAAAACCTACTCGCCCGTCAGCGGATTGATAGTAAAGAAAGACAGCCCCGAAGACATCGTGAAGTGCATGCTTTCGTACCCAAAGGGGACGCGCTACACGGTGCTCACGCCAATCTTCCCGCGAGAGGGGCGCACAGTCGCCGAACAGTTGGAGATGAACCTGAAAGAAGGGTTCACCCGGATAGAAGTAAACACCCGGATAGTGCGCATCGAAGAATACCGGCACGACCCCAAAGACACGGTCTACCTGCTGGTGGACCGCATGAGCTGCGACGACACCAAAGATGCTATCAGCCGCCTTACCGACTCGGCGGAGACTGCCATGTACGAGGGCGACGGGGCTTGCCTGCTGCGTTTCTACCAGCCCGACGGCTCTACCAGCCTGTACCGTTTCAGCACCAAATTCGAAGCCGACGGCATCAGGTTCGAAGAACCTACCGACCAGATGTTTTCGTTCAATTCGCCGTTAGGCGCCTGCCCTGTGTGTGAGGGATTCGGCAAAATTATCGGCATCGATGAACACCTGGTGGTGCCCAACCGCTTCCTGAGCGTGTATGACGGTGCCGTGATGTGCTGGCGCGGGGAAAAAATGGGCGAATGGCTGCAGGCCTTCCTGCGCGAGGCACCTGCGCACGACTTCCCGATTTTCACCCCATACCACGAACTGACCCGCGAACAAAAGGACTACCTATGGCACGGTCCACGCGACAAAGTGTGCATCGACTCCTTCTTCAAGATGCTGGAAGAGAACCAATACAAGATACAATACCGCGTGATGCTGGCACGATACAGGGGCAAGACCACGTGCCCCGAATGCCACGGCAGCCGCCTGAAAAAAGAAGCACTGTATGTAAAGGTGGGCGGATGCAGCATCGACCGGCTGGTGGAAATGCCCGTGACGAAACTGAGAGAATTCTTTCAGTCGCTGGAACTGGACGAATACGACAGGCAGGTGGCCAAACGCCTTTTGAACGAAATAAACAACCGGCTCGCCTTCCTGGAGGACGTAGGCCTGGGATACCTCACGCTGAACCGCCTGAGCAATTCGCTTTCGGGAGGGGAAAGCCAGCGCATCAACCTCGCCACCTCACTGGGCAGCAGCCTGGTGGGCTCGCTCTACATCCTGGACGAACCCAGCATCGGGCTGCACAGCCGCGACACGGCACGGCTGATCAAGGTGCTGCGCCAACTGCAGCAATTGGGAAACACGGTAGTGGTAGTGGAACACGACGAGGAAATCATCCGTGCAGCCGACTACATCATCGACATCGGCCCCAAGGCGGGACGGCTGGGCGGACAAATCGTCTACCAAGGAGACATGAAAGACCTGAAACCCGGCACGGACAGCTATACGGTACGCTACCTGTTGGGAGAAGAGACCATCGGATGCCCCCGCTCACACCGTGCATGGAACAACTACATCGGGGTGAAAGGGGCACACGAAAACAACCTGAAAGGCATCAACGTACGTTTCCCGCTGAACGTGATGACGGTAGTGACGGGCGTGAGCGGCTCGGGGAAGAGCACGCTGGTGCGCGACATCTTCTACAAGGCCCTGAAACGGGAATACAGTGAAATCAGCGAACGGCCCGGCGAATTCATCGCGCTGGAGGGCGACATCTCCATGGTCAGCGACATCGAGTTCGTCGACCAGAACCCGATAGGCAAGTCATCGCGCAGCAACCCGGTGACCTACGTGAAGGCATACGACGAGATACGCAAGCTCTTTGCCGAGCAGCCCCTTGCCAGACAAATGGGATATACGGCAGGCTACTTCTCGTTCAACACCGAAGGCGGGCGCTGCGAAGAGTGCAAGGGCGAGGGCACCGTGACAGTGGAAATGCAGTTCATGGCCGACCTGGTGCTGGAATGCGAGTCGTGCCACGGCAAACGCTTCAAGAGCGACACGCTGGAAGTGTACTACGAAGGCAAGAACATCTATGACATACTGGAAATGACCGTAGACCAAGCCATAGAATTCTTTGAAAAACACGGACAGAAAAAAATCGCCAAAAAACTGCATGCGCTGCAAGAAGTGGGGCTGGGATACATCAAGTTGGGGCAGTCGTCGTCCACCCTGTCGGGCGGGGAAAACCAGCGCGTGAAGCTCGCCTATTTCCTGAGCACCGAAAAATTGAAGCCCACGATATTCGTATTCGACGAACCGACCACGGGACTGCACTTCCACGACATCAAGAAGCTGCTGGAAGCCTTTGACGCCCTGATAGGACAGGGACATACCATCGTCATCATCGAACACAACATGGAAGTCATCAAGTGCGCCGACTACATCATCGACCTGGGTCCGGAAGGAGGCGACCGGGGAGGTAACCTCGTGGTATGCGGTACACCCGAAGAAGTGGCACGCTGCGAAACCTCGTACACCGGGCGGTATCTGGCGGAAAAACTGGCTGAACAAAATGGTTAGAAAACTAATTAGAAAACTAATTGGAACTACTTTAACTCTACAAGATATGAATTACACACACAAAAGAAACAGGACAGATCTCACTGCACGGCTTTTTCCCCGTTACGGGATAAGGATGTCCGTAAACGGACACGGGTCCGGCAGCGGAAAAGAAACATCTGCCACAAGCGGAAAGAACACGGACAACCACCCGCAAAGGCACTGCCTTACCATGATGAGACGGATGCTTCCCATCTGGCTCGTATGTCTTTGTACCATGTTCCCGATCCGTGCACAGACCACCATGCTGTATACCACGGACAACCAAATCTCAAACAGCCTGATCAACCACATCTACCAGGACAGTAAGGGATTTGTCTGGATTTCGACAGAACACGGACTGAACCGTTTCGACGGGAACTGCTTCATCACCTACCAGCACATAGACGGCGATTCTACTTCGCTTGCCAACGACTATATCCACCTCACCTTCGAAGACAGCCGGGGCAACCTGTGGATAGGTTCGATGGGCGGGCTGATGCGGTATGACAAAAACACCTACGAATTTGCCGAGATTCCCCTTTACGAGAACGGGCAACAGGTGTGGTGCGACATCACCTGCATCATCGAAGACCACAGGGGGCGGCTGTGGGCATCTACTTCCGGCGAAGGACTGTTCAGCATAGACACAGAAAGATGGAAAGGAGAATGTATCACCGCCGTCTACGAGGCCGGATTCCGCCACCTGAGCACCCTGCTGGACGACGGAGAAGGCAACCTCTGGATAGGAGCGGAAAACGACGGACTGGCGTGCTACAACGTGGAAAAACAAGACGTGCGGACATTCAGGAAGCCGAAAATCAGCGAGAACAACATATCCAGCCTCGCCAAAGACCCGTACGGTAACATCTACATCGGCATCCTGACCGGCGGGCTGAACATTTACGACAAGGACACGGAACGGATCCGCCCGATAAGCTACAAAGGCAGGAGAGACCTGCAAATCAAATCGTTGACCTACCACAACAACCGTCTCTACATCGGTACCGATGGCGAAGGGCTGAAAACCTATATACCAGGCGACAAGGAAATAAACGACGAACTGTTGGAGGATAGCACCTTCGACCTGGAGCACCAGAAGATACATGCCATCCTTTTCGACCATAACAACGACCTGTGGCTGGGACTGTTCCAACGGGGCGTGGCGTTCGTGCCCATGAAATACAACCCTTTCAAGTATTACGGGTACAAGTTGCTGCACAGAAGCCCCATCGGCGACAAATGCGTCATGTCCGTGTTCAAGGATGATTCCGGAAAACTTTTCGTGGGCACGGACAACGGCGGGATGTACGTTCTCGACGAACACTTCCACACATTGAAGCATTTCGTACCGGGTAAAGACCCGCACGGCATGCCGAACACCGTCCTGAGCATCTTCCAGGACTCGGACAAAGACATCTGGATAGGTTCGTATACCAAAGGAGCCGCACGGCTGGACGTGGACAACGGCCGATGCCATTACATCCCCGAACTGCAAAACGAGCGTGTGTTCGCCATCACCGAAGACCACAACCGTAACCTGTACTTCGGATCGTACGGCAAGGGATTCTATGTCTACAACAAGGACACACGGAAAATCACCCAATACCAGTCGTTTGAAAAGATCACCCCTGACCGGCAGTACGACGAACTGCCCAACAACTGGATCAACGCCCTCTACTGCGACCATGAAGGCCTTGTCTGGATAGGGCACTTCAAAGGCATCACGTGCTTCAACCCGCGCACGCAGAGTTTCTTGGAGTTCACCGGAAAGAACTGCATCATCCGCGGATGCATCGGACGCACCCTCACCGAAGACCATGAAGGCAACATTTGGGCAGGCACATCAAACGGCCTGTACGTATTCGACCGCCGCACCCATGAGGTGAAGTGTTATTCGCACCAGGAAGGAATGAGCAACCACATCGTGTGCGGCGTCTGCGAAGACAAGTCGGGCAACATCTGGGCAAGCACCTTCAACGGCATCAACCGATTGGATCGCAAGACACATACATTCACCACCTACCATGCCGAAGACGGGCTGCAAGGCAACGAGTTCACACGTGGGGCTTATTTCCGTTCGGCAGAAGGGACCATCTATTTCGGTGGCACCGAGGGGTTCACCTGTTTCACGCCCGAAGAGGTCATCAATGAATGCAAGGTATCTCCCGTCACCATCACCGACTTCAATGTGTCCGACCGTCCGGTCAACACCAACACCCTGTCTGGCGGACAGCCTATCATCCAGACCGCCGTCAGCGAGGCCGACCGGTTCTGCCTGGCATACGAGGACAACTCGTTCTCCATCTCTTTTTCCACCCTACAGTTCGCGCAAGCGAAACAGACCGTCTACAAATACCGTATCGAGGAGCTGGACGAAAACTGGCAGGTCACCGCACCGGGTACCTACTCGGCCACTTACAACAACCTCGCACACGGCACATACACCTTCGAGGTGTATGCTATCAACCACGGATACAGTTCCGACATAAAATCTGTCAAAATCACCATCGCCCCCCCCTGGTTCCTGTCGTGGTGGGCCTACATGCTCTACGCTCTGCTTGCCGCACTGGTCATTATAATCATCATCGGCTACCTGCACGGACGCTGGAAGCAACACAGGGTAATGACGGAACGGAAACACGCAGAAGAAATCAGCGAGGCGAAGCTGCAATTCTTCATCAACATCTCGCACGAGATACGCACCCCGCTTACCCTCATTATCAGCCCCATAGAGAAACTGATTGCCGAGTGCCACGACTCCGAACTGGGGCGGACCTACGTCATGATTTATCGCAACGCGCAACGCATCTTGCGCCTGATAAACCAGCTGATGGACATCCGGAAAATAGACAAGGGGCAAATGACGCTGAAATTCAGGGGAACCGACCTCATAGGCTTTATCGATGATGTTGTCAACACGTTCAGCTACCTGGCACAAAGCAAGCACATCACCTTCACCTTCCACCACGAAGACACCCAAGTGAAGGCATGGGTAGACATGAGCAATTTCGACAAGGTGCTGATGAACCTGCTCTCGAACGCTTTCAAATATACGCCGGACGGGGGCAGCGTGGATATCACGCTGCGCAAGGGCGAAGACGAAAACGCCCCTTCCCCCCTGAAAAAGTACATCGAAATTGAAGTGGCAGACACGGGCATCGGGTTGGACGACAAACAGATAGCACGTATCTTCGACCGGTTCTACCAAATCAACAACGACATCAGCCGCAACCAGGCAGGCACCGGCGTAGGGCTGCACCTCACCTATTCGCTGGTGGAGCTGCACCACGGCACCATTACGGCACGCAACCGTACCGACCGGCAAGGCAGCCTCTTCACTGTACGCATTCCCCAGGGATGCGACCACCTGAGAATAGAAGAACTGGAAGCCAACGTCATGCACGAGCCAGACAAGGAAAGCATCGAGAAGAAAGAAGAAAGGACAGACACCCCGGCACACAGGGAAGGGGCACAGCCGAACACGGTACGCAAAGTCAAGGCCAAACACAACCTGTACCACATATTAGTGGTCGACGATGAACACGAGATGCGCGGATACTTGTACGACGAACTCTCCACCGATTACAAGGTAGACGTGTGCAGCAACGGAATGGAAGCCTATGACTTCCTGCTGAAGCATCCTATACATTTGGTCATCAGCGACGTGATGATGCCCGAAATGGACGGCATCACCCTTTGCCACAAGATACGGGCAAACGCCAACATCAACCACATTCCCATCATCCTGCTCACGGCGAAAGGGCATGTGAAGGAACAGGCAGAGGGCATCGAAACAGGAGCGGACAGCTACATCGTAAAACCTTTCAGCATAGAAGTGCTGCGGAGCACCATTGCCAACCTGATAGGAAACCGCCGCCTGCTGCGCAACAAATTCAGCGGGGCACAGGAACAAGCCGGCAAGATAGAGTCGCTGCAGCTTACCTCATCGGACGAAGCCTTGATGAACCGCATCATGAAAACCATCAACGAGCATATCGCCGAGCCCTCGCTCAGTGTGGAGATGCTGGCGGCCAGCGTAGGACTGAGCCGTGTGCACCTGCACCGCAAACTGAAGGAACTGACCAACCTGTCCTCGCGCGACTTCATCCGGAACATACGTATGCAGCAGGCAGCCAAGCTGCTGAAGGAGAAGAAACTGAGCATTTCCGACGTGGCATACGCCGTAGGGTACAACAACCTCTCACACTTCTCGAACACCTTCAAGGAACTTTTCGGAAAAACACCCAAAGAGTACATGCAAAGTAGCCACGGGGAAAAGGAGAGATAAAAACCCGGCACGCTCCGGGGCAATCCGGATATGCATCCATGATTTGACAAGGTAAAGTTTCAATATGGAAGCATATACGGATTGTTTTGTTTTCATTTAAAACAAAAACACACGTCAACACCAACACATCGAAAGAAGCTGTTCTTTAATACAATTATTTTGAGATAAAAGGCAACCGAAGGCATACGATTTGGAAGTTATATTTCTTATTTTTGTATCCAAGAGAAAGATACAAATGACTAAACAGTATTAAAAAGAAAGCAAACGCCAATGAAAGAAGATGCTTTTATCAGAATGAAAAACAGCGCAGCTACAAGCCGGACACCTGTTGGACTATACAACGCTACGAACGAGCACGATGCCTGCGGTGTGGGAATGATTGTCGACATCCACGGCAACAAGTCGCATGAATTAGTGGATTCCGCCCTGAAAGTGCTGGAAAACATGAAACACCGTGGTGCGGAAGGAGCCGACAACAAAACGGGAGACGGTGCCGGAATCATGGTGCAAATCCCCCACGAATTCATCTTGCTGCAAGGAATCCCCGTGCCGGAAAAAGGAAAATATGGCACAGGACTGGTATTCCTCCCGAAAGACGAAAAGGAACAGGCTCAGATATTGAGCGTCATGATAGAAGAAATCGAACGCGAAGGGTTGACGCTGATGCATCTGCGGAGCGTGCCGGTCAATTCGGGCATCCTGGGGAAAAGCGCCCAGGAGACCGAGCCGGCCATCAAGCAGCTATTCATCACCGGCGCCACCGATGTGGAAAACCTGGAACGCACCCTGTACATCATACGCAAGAAAATCGAGAAACGCGTACGGCACAAAGACTTTTATATCGTATCCCTATCGAGCAAAAACATTATCTACAAAGGGATGCTCTCATCGGTGCAGGTGCGCGAATATTTCCAGGACCTGACACAGCCTTATTTCACAAGCGGGCTTGCCATCGTGCACTCGCGTTTCAGCACCAACACCTTCCCCACCTGGAGCCTCGCCCAGCCGTTCCGCCTCTTGGCACACAACGGTGAAATCAACACGATACGAGGCAACCGCGCGTGGATGGAAGCACGTGAGAGCGTGCTGTCTACCCCTACATTGGGCAACGTGAAGGACATCCGCCCCATCATACAGCCGGGCATGAGCGACAGCGCCTCGCTGGACAACGTGCTGGAATTTTTCGTGATGTCGGGGCTGAGCCTGCCCCATGCCATGGCCATGCTGGTGCCTGAGTCCTTCAACGACAAGAATCCCATTAGCGAAGACCTGAAGGCGTTCTACGAATACCATTCCATCCTGATGGAGCCGTGGGACGGGCCTGCCGCCCTGCTTTTCAGCGATGGAAGATATGCGGGAGGCATGCTGGACCGCAACGGACTGCGCCCGGCACGCTATCTCATCACGAAAAACGACATCATGGTGGTGGCAAGCGAAGCGGGAGTCATCAACTTCGAGCCGGAAACCATCAAAGAGAAAGGACGTCTCCAGCCGGGCAAAATATTGCTCATCGACACGAAGGAAGGCGAAATCTACTACGACGGGGAACTGAAAGAACAGCTTGCCTCTGCCAAGCCTTACCGCCAATGGCTGTCGGCCAACCGCATCGAACTGAACACATTGAAAAGCGGGCGCAAGGTGGAAAACACCGTGACCGACTTTGAACGGAAGCTCCGTGCCTTCGGTTTCACGCGCGAAGACATCGAACGCACCCTGATGCCGATGTGTACCAACGGAGCCGAGCCTACGGCATCCATGGGCAACGACACCCCGCTTGCCGTGCTTTCGGACATGCCCCAAATATTCTTCAACTACTTCCGCCAGCAGTTCGCGCAGGTGACCAACCCTGCCATTGACCCCATCCGCGAAGAGCTGGTCATGTCGCTCACCGAATACATCGGCGCAGTAGGCACCCATATTTTGCTGCCCAACGAAAGCCACTGCAAAATGGTACGCCTGCCCCACCCCATACTGACCAATACCGAGCTGGACATCCTCTGCAACATCCGTTACAAGGGTTTCAAGACGGTAAAACTCCCTATCCTGTTCGAGGTAAGCAAAGGCAAGGCGGGGCTTCAGGAAGCACTGACCGACCTGTGCAAGAAAGCGGAACAGTCGGTGGACGACGGGGTAAACTACATTATCCTCTCAGACAGAGGCATCAACAAAGGACATGCGGCTATCCCCTCCCTGCTCGCCGTAAGCGCGGTACACCATCACCTCATCAGTGTACAGAAACGCGTACAGACCGCCCTGATAGTAGAAAGCGGCGAGATACGCGAAGTGATGCATGCCGCCCTGATTTTAGGATACGGCGCCAGCGCATTCAACCCGTACATGGCATTTGCCGTGCTCGACAGGCTGGTGCAGAGCAAAGACATCCAGATGAATTATGAAACGGCAGAAAAGAATTACATCAAGGCCATCTGCAAGGGACTCTATAAGGTAATGAGCAAAATGGGAATCAGCACCATCCGCTCGTACCGGGGAGCAAAGATATTCGAAGCCGTAGGATTGAGCGAAGAGCTTCTGAAAACCTATTTCGGGACCGATACCTCCTCGATAGGCGGAGTCAGGCTGGAAGAGATCGCAAAGGATTACACCACCTTCCACGACAACGGCTTCATGCCCGAGGAAACAGACCCCCTGCTGCCCAATATCGGACAGTTCTCGTACCGGAAAGACGGGGAAAAGCACGCCTGGAACCCTGAAACGATCAGTGCCCTGCAACTTGCCACACACACAGGAAGCTATGACAAGTTCAAGGCATTCACGAAAGCGGTAGACGAACAGGAACATCCCATCTTCCTGCGTGACTTCTTTACGTTCCGCCGCAACCCGATTCCCATCGGGCAGGTAGAGCCGGTAGAAGAAATCGTGAAGCATTTTGTCACGGGAGCCATGTCGTTCGGTGCCATCAGCAAGGAAGCGCACGAAGCCATGACACTCGCCATGAACAAGCTGGGCGCACGGAGCAACACGGGAGAAGGAGGGGAAGACTCGTCACGCTTCCATGACACGTTCGACGGCATTTCTCTCTGCAGCAAGACCAAACAAGTGGCATCGGGACGTTTCGGGGTAACCACGGAATACCTGGTGAACGCTGAAGAAATACAGATCAAAGTGGCACAGGGCGCCAAGCCGGGTGAAGGAGGACAGCTCCCGGGGTTCAAGGTGAACGAAATCATCGCCCGCACGCGGCATTCCATACCGGGTATCTCCCTGATTTCGCCTCCGCCCCATCACGACATCTATTCGATTGAAGACCTGGCACAACTCATATTCGATCTGAAGAATGTAAACCCGAAAGCCAAAATCAGCGTGAAACTGGTTGCCGAAAGCGGCATCGGCACGATAGCCGCCGGAGTGGCAAAGGCAAAGGCAGACCTCATCGTCATCTCAGGCGCCGAAGGAGGTACGGGGGCTTCTCCCGCCTCTTCCATGCGCTACGCCGGCATCCCGCCCGAAATCGGACTGAGCGAAACCCAACAGACGCTGGTATTGAACGGCCTCAGGGGACAGGTACGGCTGCAGACCGACGGGCAGCTCAAGACGGGACGGGACATCATCAGCATGGCTCTCCTGGGCGCGGAAGAATTCGGCTTCGGCACCACGGTATTGATTGTGCTGGGATGCGTGATGATGCGCAAATGCCATGCCAATACATGCCCCGTGGGAGTAGCCACGCAAAACCCCGAGCTCCGCAAATGTTTCCGCGGACGGTATGAATATGTGGTGAACTATTTCCGCTTCCTCGCCCAAGAGGTACGCGAATACCTTGCCGAAATGGGATTCACCCGCCTGGACGACATCGTAGGCCGCACCGACCTGATTGAAATCAAGCCACGCACGGGAGAGAAAGCCTCCCTGCTCGACTTCAGGAACCTGCTTTACCAGGTGGACAACGGAGCCGCCCTGCACAACGTCACTGCACAGAAGCACGACATCGACCATGTGAAAGACGTGGCAATGATTTCCGCCGCCCGCGAAGCGTTGGAAAGCAAGAAGGAAGTGTCGCTGGAATACGCCATCGCCAATACAGACCGCTCGGTAGGCGCCATGCTTTCGGGAGCCGTGGCATTAAAATACGGACAGGAAGGATTGCCCGCCCAGACCATCAATGTGAAGTTCAAGGGTTCGGCAGGACAGAGCTTCGGTGCTTTCCTCACCCGTGGAATCAACTTCAGGCTGGAAGGTGAGGCAAACGACTACCTGGGCAAAGGGCTGAGCGGAGGGCATATCTCCGTACAACCTCCCGTACGCAGCAACTTCGATGCCGAAAAGAATACCATCGTGGGCAACACACTGCTCTACGGGGCTACCAGCGGGGAAGTGTATATCAACGGACGCGCCGGAGAACGCTTTGCCGTACGCAACTCGGGAGCCATTGCCGTAGTGGAAGGCGTAGGCGACCATTGCTGCGAATACATGACAGGAGGACGGGTCGTGGTATTGGGCGAGACCGGACGCAACTTCGCCGCCGGCATGAGTGGGGGCGTGGCTTACGTGTGGGACAAGAACCATAACTTCGACTACTTCTGCAACATGGAAATGGTGGAACTCTCCCTGCTGGAAGACTCCACATCGCGCAAGGAACTGCACGAACTGATACGCCAGCACTACCTGTACACCGGTTCGCAGCTGGCACGCACGATGCTTGACAACTGGAACCGCTACATAGACGAGTTCATCCAGGTGACTCCCATCGAATACAAAAAGGTGCTTGCCGAAGAGCAGATGCGCAAACTCCAGCAAAAAATTGCCGAAGTGCAGAGAGACTATTAATCACAAATCTATTAACCCTTCGTTCCTCATCATTATAATTATATGGGAAATCCAAAAGCATTTTTAACAATACCGCGCCAGGAAGCCGGATATCGCCCGATACACGAACGCATCACCGACTTCAGCGAAGTGGAACAAACCTTAAATACCAGCGAACGCAAACTCCAGGCTTCACGCTGTATGGATTGCGGAGTACCTTTCTGCCACTGGGCATGCCCCCTGGGCAACCGCCCTCCCGAATTCCAGGATGCCATGTACAAAGGCAAGTGGGAGGAAGCATACCGGATACTGACCCGCACGAACGACTTTCCGGAATTCACCGGACGCATCTGCCCTGCCTTATGCGAAAAGAGTTGCGTGCTGAAACTGAGCATGGATGCCCCGGTCACTATCCGCGAGGATGAAGCTGCCATTATCGAAGCAGCGTTCCGGGAAGGCTATATCCGTCCACGCCAATACAAGCGTAACGGGAAAAAGGTGGCAGTCATCGGATCGGGACCGGCAGGGCTTGCCTGTGCCAACCAGCTTAACCGCAAAGGGTATGAGACTACTGTGTTCGAAAAGTCGGAATACATCGGCGGGCTGCTCCGCTTCGGTATCCCCAACTTCAAACTGGGCAAAAACATCATCGACCGACGCACCAAACTCATGGAAGCGGAAGGCATCGTGTTCAAGCCCAACACGGAAATCGACCTCAAACACCTGCCCGAAGGATTTGATGCATATTGCATCTGCACCGGGACACCCCAGGCACGCGACCTCCCCATCCCCGGACGCAACCTGAAAGGCATCCATTTCGCCATGGAGATGCTCGCCCAGCAGAACCGCATGCTTGCAGGGCAGACCTTCACAAAAGAAGAACGCATCAACGCCAAGGGTAAGCACGTGCTGGTCATCGGAGGCGGCGACACGGGAAGTGACTGCATCGGGACCAGCAACCGGCAAGGTGCTGCCAGCGTGACGCAGATAGAAATCATGCCCAAGCCGCCCGTAGGACACAACCCTGCCACCCCGTGGCCTCAATGGCCCGTGGTGCTGAAAACGAGCAGCAGCCATGAAGAAGGATGCACGCGCCGCTGGAGCCTGACATCGAACAAGTTTATAGGCAAGGACGGACGCGTATGCGGCGTGGAGGTAGAAGAAGTGGAATGGACACCCGCTTCCGATAGCGGACGGCCCACGATGAAGCCCACGGGCAAAAAAGAAGTCATCAAGACCGACCTCGTACTGCTTGCCATGGGATTCCTAAAACCCGAACATCCCTCACTCCCCCCCAACGCTTTCCTTGCCGGGGATGCCGCAACAGGAGCCAGCCTTGTAGTGAAATGCATTGCCGGAGGGAGAAAAGCGGCAGAAGACATCGACCGGTTCCTGACGAAGTAAAAAAGAATACAAAACAAAGACTCAAAAAACTTGAACATCCATGTGTGGAATAGCCTGTATATTCAATATAAAAGGACAGACGAGTGCACTCCGCGACAAAGCACTCGCCATGTCAAAGAAAATACGCCACCGGGGACCGGACTGGAGCGGTATCTATTGCGGGGACAGTGCCATACTGGCACACGAACGCCTTTCCATTGTCGATCCCCAAAGTGGGGGGCAACCCCTTTTCTCACCCGACGGCAAACAAGTTCTTGCCGTAAACGGGGAGATATACAACCATCTGGAAATCAGAAAACGCTATGAAGGGAAATACCAATTCCGGACGGGAAGCGATTGCGAAGTGATTCTCGCACTCTACCGCGACAAGGGTATCCGTTTCCTGGAAGACCTGAACGGCATTTTCGCTTTTGCCCTCTACGACGAAGAAAAAGACGATTTCCTCATCGCACGCGACCCGATAGGCGTCATTCCCCTCTACATCGGGTACGATGGCGACGGGAAAGTGTATTGCGCCAGTGAGCTGAAAGCGCTGGAAGGTTTTTGCGAACGCTACGAACCTTTCCTTCCGGGACATTATTATTATGGCAAAGAAGGGAAAATGACACGGTGGTACACACGCGACTGGATGGAGTTTGATGCCGTGAAAGACAATTCGGCCTCGGTAGAAAAACTCCGCGACGCACTGGAAGCCGCCGTACAGCGGCAACTGATGAGCGATGTGCCCTACGGCGTGCTGCTTTCCGGCGGACTGGACAGTTCGGTCATCTCCGCCATAGCCAAGAAATATGCATCACGACGCGTGGAGAGCAACGGAAAGCAGGAAGCATGGTGGCCCCAGCTCCACTCTTTCGCCATCGGGCTGGAAGGCGCACCCGACCTCGCCAAAGCACGCGAAGTGGCAGAACACATCGGTACGGTACACCACGAAATCAACTATACCATCCAAGAGGGATTGGATGCGGTACGCGATGTAATCTACTTCATCGAGACCTACGACGTAACCACCGTGCGTGCCTCTACTCCGATGTACCTGCTGGCACGGGTCATCAAGAGCATGGGAATCAAAATGGTGCTGAGCGGTGAAGGAGCCGACGAAGTGTTCGGGGGATACCTTTACTTCCACAAGGCGCCCGATGCACGCGCTTTCCACGAAGAGACCATACGCAAGCTTTCCAAGCTCCACCTGTACGATTGCCTGCGTGCCAACAAGTCACTTTCGGCATGGGGAGTGGAAGGACGTGTTCCTTTTCTCGACAAAGAATTCCTCGATGTGGCAATGCGCATCAACCCGTCCGCCAAGATGTGTCCGGGTAAGACCGTCGAAAAGAGGATTGTGCGCCAAGCCTTTCAGCACCTGCTTCCGGAAAGTGTGGCGTGGAGGCAGAAAGAGCAATTCAGCGACGGTGTAGGATACAGCTGGATAGACACCTTGAAGGAAGTCACCGCACATGCCGTGAGCGATGAGCAAATGGCAAATGCCGCCAAACGTTTCCCCGTCAACCCGCCCCGCAACAAAGAGGAATATTACTACCGCAGCATCTTCGAGGAATATTTCCCCAGCGAGAGTGCCGCACGAAGCGTACCCAGCGTGCCCAGTGTGGCTTGTTCCACTGCCGAAGCCTTGGCATGGGATACCTCGTTCCAAAACATGAATGAACCCAGCGGACGCGCTGTGGCGGGAGTCCACGAAGAAGCGTACGACAAATAACGGAGGAAACCTCCACGATACAACATCAACAGTCAAAGGAACTTACATGAAAATTGAATTTACAAAAATGCACGGGGCAGGCAATGACTACATCTATGTCAATACCATGAAATACCCCGTGGAACACCCGGAAAAGCTTGCTGTGGAATGGAGCCGCCCGCACACGGGCATCGGGAGCGACGGATTGGTACTGATCGGTGCATCCGACAAGGCAGACTTCAGCATGCGCATATTCAATGCCGACGGTTCGGAAGCCATGATGTGCGGGAATGCCAGCCGGTGCATCGGCAAGTATGTATACGAACACGGACTCACCCGGAAAACCGAAGTGACACTCGACACGCTTTCGGGCATTAAGACCTTGCGCCTGCAAGTAGAAAACGGTACGGTGCGGAGCGTAACCGTCGACATGGGAATCCCCTCAGAAATCCGTCCCATCGATTTGGGCGAATCCTATCCTTGGAACGAGGGGATTGCCGTATCCATGGGGAACCCGCACCTTGTCATCTTTGTGGACGACATGGCCCAGGTAGACCTTCCCCGTTTCGGCCCGATGCTGGAACACCATCCGCTCTTTCCCGACCGTGTAAATGTGGAATTTGCAGAAGTGTTGGAACGCGGACACGTGCGCATGCGCGTATGGGAACGCGGTTCAGGCATCACCATGGCATGCGGCACTGGGGCTTGTGCCACTGCCGTGGCTTCGGCATACACACACAGATGCCCGTACGAGGCCGACATCACCATGGATGGAGGTACCCTGCACATCCACTGGGAAGGCGAAGGGGGGCACCTTTTCATGACGGGTCCCGCCACGCAAGTCTTCAACGGGGAAATCGAATGCGAAAATAATCTATAATCTGTCAACCGATATGGCACTCATAAACGAAAATTTCTTGAAACTGCCGGGAAGCTATCTCTTCTCCGACATTGCCAAAAAAGTAAAAAGCTATCAGATAACCCACCCTGCCCAACGAATCATCCGGTTAGGAATCGGTGACGTGACCCGTCCCCTCCCACAGGCATCCATCGAGGCCATGCACCGTGCCGTAGACGAAATGGCCCATGCCGCGACATTCCGTGGTTACGGTCCCGAGCAAGGATATGACTTCCTCATCGAAGCCATCATTAAACACGACTTCGCCCCGCGCGGCATTACCCTCAGCCCAAGCGAAGTGTTTGTAAGTGACGGAGCGAAAAGCGATACGGGAAACATCGGTGACATCCTGCGCCGTGACAATAGCGTGGGAGTGACCGATCCGGTCTATCCCGTCTACGTGGACAGCAATGTAATGAGCGGACGCGCGGGAAACCTCGACGGAGGCAAATGGAGCAACATCACCTACCTGCCCTGTACGGCAGAAAACAATTTCATCCCCTCCATCCCCGACAAGCGCATCGACATCGTCTATCTGTGTTACCCCAACAATCCCACAGGCACCACACTGACCAAAACGGAACTGAAGAAATGGGTGGACTATGCCTTGGAAAACGATACACTGATACTCTTCGATGCCGCTTACGAGGCCTACATCAGCGATGAGGATGTGCCCCACTCCATCTACGAAATCAAGGGAGCCCGCCACTGTGCCATCGAATTCCGGAGTTTCTCAAAAACGGCAGGTTTCACCGGCATGAGGTGTGGCTACACCGTAGTGCCCAAGGAAGTGACCGCCGCCACCCTGACGGGCGAACGTTTCCCGCTCAACCCGCAATGGAACCGCCGCCAGTGCACCAAATTCAACGGGACCAGCTACGTCACCCAGCGCGGAGCCGAAGCTACCTATACGCCCGAAGGGCAGCAGCAAGTGCGCGAAACCATCGGCTATTACATGCAAAACGCCCGGATCATGCGCGAGGGACTCACCCGTGCAGGCTATACCGTATACGGGGGCATAAACGCACCTTACCTCTGGGTGAAAGCACCGGAAGGGATGACCTCGTGGAAATTCTTCGACCACTTGCTTTATGCCGCCAACGTTGTCGGTACCCCCGGCGTAGGTTTCGGTCCCAGCGGCGAGGGATACTTGCGGCTCAGTTCTTTTGGCAACCGCGAAGACTGCGAAGAAGCCATCGACCGCATCACGCAACTAGGCAAAGATCTTTAATGGATGTCTACAATCTGTACGATGAGGCTGTCTCAAAAAGATCTTTGAGATAGCCTTTTTTATGTTTGCAAAAAATCGGGCAAGTCCTGACTTCGCTCAGCCCAGACTGCCCGTCTCCCTAATTTTTTGTATCCTGCCGCCGTGCCGCCCCCCTCATTTGAGGTGGCTGCGTATCTTTTCCAGATAGGCGTGCATGCGTACGGCATCCTTTTGGTTGATGATATCCAGCAACTCGTTCAGTTCGGTGCGGATTCCTTCCACGTGTGCCGGGGTGCGCGGGTTGAAGAGTATCTCCTGCAGCAGGTAGTCGTCTTCGTTCAACACGCCCCGGGCGATTGCCATGTGCCGCTTGAACGTCGTGCCGGGGGCATCCTGGTGCTTCATGACGGCGGCAAAGGCGAATGTGGACACGAACGGGATGGAAAGCGAATACGCCACCGTCTCATCGTGCTCCTCGAAGGTGTATTCGAAGATGTTCAGCTTCAGCCGCTGGTAAAGGTCCTTGAAGAAGATTTTGCCCAAGTGGTCTCCTTCTTTGATGATGATGGCGTTCTCCGAGCTCAGTTGCCCCAGGTTGGCGAATGTGGGACCGAACATGGGGTGGGTGGACACGTAGCGGAAACCGCATTGCCCGTAAAACTCCTTCAGCCCCGTTTTTACCGAGGCGATGTCGCTGATGATGCAGTCCTTCGGCAGGAAGGGCATCACCTGATTGAATGCATTGAGGGTGTATTTTACCGTTACCGCATTGATAACCAGTTCGGGACGGAAGGCTTCGATTTCTTCTGTCTGCGTAAACCGGTAGCAGTGGTACATGAATCGCAGACGCCGGGCGTCCGTCTCGAATACAGCCACCTCATGGTCGAAGCTCAGTACATCGGTAAAGAAGGAGCCCATTTTGCCGGCTCCCATGACCAGTATTTTCATTGTCTGTTCCTTTCGTTACGGGTTTGAACGTAAAATTGTCCGCTCATTTGTTGATGATTTCCAGCTGCTGGCGCACGCTTTCCTCATGGATGGCTTCGAATACGGTCTTTACGAACTCCGGTTCCATCCCGCAGAAACTTCCTTGTGCCCCGCGCTTGTCGATGATTTCATTATAGCGTCCGGTTTGCAGGACAGTCATGTTGTGTTCCTTCTTGAATGTGCCTATCTCGCGGCAGATACGCATGCGTTTCGCCAGGATTTCCATCAGGCTGTTGTCGCATTCGTCTATCTGCTGGCGCAGTTCGTGCAGGCTCTCGGTAGACTGGTGTTCCTTGCGGATGACCAGCAGGTTGAGGATGTAGTCGAGTACGTCGGGGGTGACCTGTTGTGCCGCGTCGCTCCATGCGCTGTCCGGGTTGCAGTGCGACTCCACAATCAGTCCGTTGAATCCTAAGTCCATGGCTTGCTGGCAGAGGGGGGCGATGAGCTCGCGTTTGCCTCCGATGTGGCTCGGGTCGCACAGGATAGGCAGGGAGGGGATGCGGCGGCGCAGTTCGATCGGGATGTGCCATTGCGGCAAGTTACGGTAAATCTTCTTGTCGTAGGACGAGAAACCGCGGTGGATGGCAGCCAGGTGTTTCAGTCCGGCATTGTTGATGCGCTCCAATGCGCCGATCCATAGTTCCAGGTCGGGATTGACGGGGTTTTTGACGAGGACGGGCACGTCCGTCCCTTTCAGTGCGTCGGCTATTTCCTGTACGGCGAAGGGGTTTGCCGTGGTGCGGGCGCCGACCCAGAGTATGTCGATGTCGGCTTTCAGGCATTCGTACACGTGTTTGGCGGTGGCGACTTCAGTGGCTACGTACATGCCTGTCTCCTTTTTTACTTCTTTCAGCCAGGCGAGTCCTTCCACGCCGATGCCTTCAAACCCTCCGGGCTTGGTACGGGGCTTCCAGATGCCGGCACGGAATATCTTGATTCCTTTGGCTGCCAGTTGGGTGGCTGTAGACATCACCTGTTCTTCTGTTTCGGCGCTGCACGGGCCTGCAATGACCACGGGGCGTTCTTTTGCTACGCCTTCCAATTCGATGGGTTGTAATTCGAGTTCCATATTTTTTAAGTTTTTAAGTTTCCAAGTTCGTCAGGTTGTGCCGGCCGGTTCCCGGCTGTCCTGTCAGCCGAAGATTGCCTTGATGCGGTCCAGGGCTTCGGCGAGTTTATTGTCTTTTGCGCAGAGCGAGATGCGGATGTACCGTTTGCCGTTGCTCCCGAATATGAATCCCGGGGTGATGAATACCCGCGCCTCGTGGAGCACTTTCTCGGTGAGTTCCTCCACGTCGGCATACGTGCCGGGGATTTTCCCCCAGAGGAACATTCCCACTTGCGCGGGGTCGAAGGTGCATCCCAGTGTCTGCATGATTGCCTCCGCCAGTTTGCGCCGGCGGCTGTACACGTGGATGTTGGCCTCTTCGTGCCATTCGGGCGTGTTCCGGTAGGCCTGTGCGGCGGCAAGCTGCATGGGGCGGAATGTGCCTGAGTCGATGTTGCTCTTGATTTTCAGTATCCATTGGATGAACGTGGCGTTCGTGGCAATCATGCCTACGCGCCAGCCCGGCATGTTATGGCTCTTGCTCATCGAGTTGAACTCGATGCAGCATTCCTTGGCGCCCTCTACGTTCAGGATGCTGACGGGCTTGCGGTTCAGGATGAAGCTGTACGGGTTGTCGTTCACAATCACCAAGTTGTGGCGGCGTGCGAACCCGACCAGTCTTTCGTACAGTTCCGGCGTGGCATTGGCACCTGTGGGCATGTTCGGGTAGTTGGTCCACATGACCTTTACGCGGCTCAGATCCATCGCTTCCAGCTCATCGAAGTCGGGCTGCCAGTGGTTGTCTTCGCGCAGGTTGTAGTTGACGATTTCGCTTCCCAGTATTTTGTTGAGGGATGTATAGGTGGGATAGCCGGGGTTGGGGACCAACACCTGGTCGCCCGGATTGACCAATGCGAGGGTAACATGCAGGATGCCTTCCTTCGAACCGATAAGGGGCTGGATTTCCGTGTCCGGATTCAGATCTACACCATACCAGCGTTTGTACCAGTCTGCCATCGCCTGCCGCAGCTCCGGTATGCCCACGGTGGGTTGGTAGCCGTGTACATCCGGCTTTTGCGCATTCTCGCACAGCACCTTGATGGTTTCTTCCGAGGGGGGCATGTCGGGGCTCCCGATGCCTAAGTTGATGACATCTTTCCCTTCGGCATTCATGCGTGCCACTTCTTTCAGCTTGCGGCTGAAGTAGTATTCGCTTACATTGGCCAGCCTGTCGGCGGGCTTGATGTTATAAGGTTGATTCTCCTTCTGCATATTCTCCTAATATTTTAAGTGCTTTGGTAAGCGGGGTGACCGCATCGATCGACTGTTTGTATCTCAGGTAGTCGTTGAACATCACATCCACGTAGAACATGTACTCCCACTCGCGCCCGATGATGGGGAGCGATTGTATCTTGGTCAGGTTGATGTGGTAGAACGAAAAGATGGACAGGATTTGCGAGAGGCTTCCCGCGCTGTGCGGGGTGGTGAAGACGATGCTTGCCTTGTTCAGCGTCGACCGGTCTTTCAGCTCGTCGGCAACCCAGGAGTCGCATACCACCAGGAAACGGGTGAAATTGTGCTTGTTTGTCTCGATGCCTTCCTGCAGGATTTTCATCTCGTACAGCCCGGCGGCATATTTCGAGCAGATGGCAGCATGCCCTTTCAGTCGCTTTTCGTGGATTTTCTGGGCGCTTCCGGCGGTGTCTTCGGTCTCCACGGCTTTCAGTTCGGGATGGCTGAGCAGGAAGTCGCGGCATTGCGCCAATGCCACGGGGTGCGAGTTTACTTCGGTCAGGTCTTTCCAGTCTTCATCGGGCAGGCACATGATGCTGTGGCTGATGCGGAGTTTGTGTTCTCCCACGATGGTCGTCCCGCTCTCCCGCAACAGGTCGTAGTTGTGGAGCAGGCTTCCCGCAATAGTGTTTTCGATGGCTACCACGCCCAACACGCTGTTGTCTTTCCGCATGGTGTCGAAGACCTCCTCGAACGTGCTGCAGCAGATCAGCTCGATTTCTTCATCTTTGAAATATTTGTGGGCGGCAATGTCGTGGTATGAACCCAATACTCCTTGTATGGCAATTTTCTTCATTTGCATTCTGTCTTTTAAAATAAAAAAAGTCCCGCTCTGTCAGAAAGCGGGACTTCAATCAAATTTCACCTCATTGTTTTATTTTTGTATGTACACAACCTCCCGCTTCACTCCATTGCTAAAGTAAAAATAATAAAAGTAAAAGTAGGTGGCAAATGTCTTCATTTGTTATTTTGTTACTGTTACGGCTGCAAATGTAATACTTTATTTGGAAAAATAAATATTTTGCGGACTTTTTCTTTGAAGAATTTCATCAGCAGCCCGGGTTCGGCGGAATGGATTCCTTAAATATTCTTAATGGATTTCGTCTCTTTAGGTGAAATGTGGAAAAAAAGACCCCTGCAGCGGCCACTGCAGGGGTTGTTTGTTGGGGATTGGTGCGTGGGTGTATCTCTCTCAGTCCTGTTCGGGATGTGTATAGATAACGTCTATCTGGATTTTCTCAGACTCGTCGGCTTCGTTCAGGTCCAGTCCCCCCACCAGCATGGCGGAGTTCACGCTCAGGTCGTTGTCCACACCGATGACGTTTCCTTGTGTGTCGGTTTCCGTTGACACCGGTACAAGCAACACCTTGTTCCAGTTGGGGTTGTCGGCTTTCCACTGCTCCCATGCCTCTTCTCCCTTTTCTTTCTGTTCGCGTATTTCGTTGAAGATGGTGGATACCAGCCTGTTCAGCTGCGAAAATGAGTAGCTGTTGCTCGTGCTGCTGTATGTAGAGAGGAACGAGGTATAATTGTCGTACACCTCATTGTCTTCGAAGAAACTTTTCATTTTGTCCATCCTCACCATCAACAGGTTGGTGGGTGTCCCCATTTTATACGGGCTGGTGCTCTGATCCCTCTTCTTTTGGAAGGTGATGGAAACGGCGTTCAGCGTATCGGTGCCGTGTTCCTCGTACATTTCCTCTATCGGGAGTGTCACTTTCGTACACAGTCCTGCTGGGGTTTTCAGGTAGGTGCATGTCCGGTCGTCCACCAGCTTGTCCAATGACGGGTTTTGGAAACGGCTGGTTATGAACACTTCGTTCGTCGCCGTCATCGGGATGGACGCCCAGCACAGCGAGTCGGCCGTGTCGTCCGAGGTCCGTCCCATGTAGGATACCGTCAGGTGAAGGTAGATGTCCGTGATGTAGAGTATCGATCCTTCGCCGCTGGTGACGTGCACGTAGAATCCTTTCAGCACGTTGTTGATAAAGGCTTCCGAGTCCTTGAAGTAGGGATGTATCGTGTCGCCGTTCACCACGGTGGTGTATTCGTATTTGCTCTTGAAGTTGTCGCAGAAAGTCTGTCCCAATTCCACGCTCACGTGCGGGTAGTAGTCATCGTCGGTATGGAGGGAGTCGCTCACCGTCATGTCGTAGACGGTATAGTCCTTCGTTGCCAGGGGGGAAGCCTGGGAGTTGTAAAAGCGTCCCGGGTCCAGGTTGGTGTAATACAAGTTTTTGTCCAACCCGTTGTCGTTGATGATCGTATTCAAAGTGTCGACTTGTAAGCGCAAGGTGGCAAGCGAGTCCCCGAAAAAGCTGGTGTAATAAAATCCCAGCGTGGCCGAACTGATACTTTGCAGATTCGGCGGGAGTTCGAAACCTTCGGGGCAGTTGATTTGTACCAGGAAATCGGAAGTGAACGTACCATAGTACTCATCGGTGAACTTGCCCAAATAAGCCGTGCTTGAACGCGAATATACCGAATCGAGCAGGTGGGATTCGGTTTCTGCCGTATATGTGTCGGAGTATGCCTGGATAAAGTCATCATCGGCTACGAATTGTCCGATACCGGTTGTTTCATCGTCACAGCTACAGAGTATAGCGGCAATAAATCCCAATGCCGCCCAGAACTTGTGTTTCATTCGTGTTTTAGTTAAGAAGTTTACAATATCGTTTTATTCGTCCTCTTCACCTTCACCTCCTACCTTGTCGTAAAGTGCGTTGCACGCCTCGGTGTATTCGTTTTCGTCTGCCAGGTAGCTTAGCGTGGGGAGACCCAGGCTCCGCGCGTATTCCATGATGGAGGGGTCTGTGTTGGCACTGTTTTCCACCACTCCGTCGGAATAGGCGATTGCCAGCCGGCAAAGGTCGCCGTAGGTG
Organism: uncultured Phocaeicola sp.; assembly: GCA_964488405.1. Taxonomy (GTDB): domain Bacteria; phylum Bacteroidota; class Bacteroidia; order Bacteroidales; family Bacteroidaceae; genus Phocaeicola. Next base: position 5,581 of record CAZAUU010000026.1, on the reverse strand, counting down.
GCGGGAGACTGCATCATCTGCGTGTCTTCTGCACAGATTTCCTTGTATGTCAGCTGGTTGGCGAATTTTGGACTGAGCGGGGATTTGAATCCGTCCCCGTAGACGGAGAATATCACTTTCGAATCCCTGAAGGAAGGTTCGTCGTAATATGCTTTCTTGACGAAAAGCGGGACTACGGCGCTCATCCAGCCGTGGCAGTGGATGATGTCCGGGCACCAACGGAGTTTCTTCACCGTTTCCAATACACCCCGGGCATAGAAGATGGCACGCTCCCCGTTGTCTTCATATTCTTTCCCGTCCTCATCGCAGGTCATCAGCCTGTGCTGGAAAAAATCATCATTGTCAATGAAATACACCTGCCTTCGCGCAGACTGGATGGAGGCTACCTTGATGACCAGCGGGTGGTCGGTGTCATCGATGATGATGTTCATGCCCGACAGACGGATTACCTCGTGCAGCTGGTTGCGCCGTTCGTTTACGTTGCCCCATTTGGGCATGAATGTACGGATTTCCCGCCCTTTGTCCTGAATGGCTTGCGGCAAGTTCTGCCCGATCAGTGATAATTCGCTTTCGGGCACGTAAGGAGAGATTTCTTGGGTAATGAATAATACTTTTTTCGCGCTCATGTTGTCTTCGTTTCCTAAATGCTTGCTCGTCATTTACGACGGCGCAAAGATACAAAAAAAATCACAGCTGCCGGACAATTTGTGGGGGTTAATTACCTTATAGTTTGTTAATGTGCTGTTTAATCGCACATTTTTCGCGTCCCGTTTTTTATTTATTGCTAAAAATGTAATTACTTTGCACCCCGATTTCCGGAAGCCACGGGAAAGCTGTGGGGAGGCGATGCCACCCGCAGGCGGCGCAGGGCGAAGGGTGCCCGCCGGACGAAATTTTAAGCTATACCAAAATGGAATTAATTCAAACAGTTCAGGAACTTCGTTCGAAGCTGGATGTGCTCCGAAAGGAAGGAAAGACCATCGGGCTTGTTCCTACGATGGGGGCTTTGCACGCCGGCCACGCTTCACTGGTGAAACGTGCCGTCGCGGAGAATGATGTGGTGGTGGTGAGCGATTTTGTCAACCCCACACAGTTTAATGATGCGGACGACCTCGTTAAATACCCCCGGACGCTGGATGCCGACTGCCGTCTGGTGGAGGCATGCGGTGCGGATTTCGTATTTGCACCTGCCGTGGAGGAAATCTATCCCGAACCGGACACGCGCACGTTCAGCTATCCGCCCTTTGACACGGTAATGGAAGGGAAGTACAGGCCGGGGCATTTCAATGGCGTGTGCCAGATTGTGAGCAAGCTGTTTCTTATCGTAGAGCCTGTGCGTGCCTATTTCGGCGAGAAGGATTTCCAGCAGCTTGCCGTGGTGCGCGAGATGGTGCGCCACTATCCGTTCGGCGTGCAGGTTGTGGGGTGCCCCATTGTCCGCGAGGCGGACGGACTGGCTTTGAGCAGCCGCAACACGCGCCTGGGCGAAGCGGGACGCAGTCAGGCACTGCAGATTTCAAAAACCTTGTCCGCCAGTGTGGAATATGCCAAGGGCCATACGCTGGCAGAAACGAAAGGGTTTGTGGAACAGGCTGTCGGAGAAGCGGAAGGCCTGCGCCTGGAATATTACGAGATAGTGGACGGAAACACCCTGCAGCCCGTGGGCGGATGGGAAGACAGCGGTTACATTGTGGGATGCATCGCGGTATATTGCGGCGATGTCCGACTGATAGACAACATCAAGTACAAGGAGGAATAAAATATGATGATACAGATTTTAAAATCGAAGATACATTGCGTCACCGTCACCGATGCAAACCTGAGCTACATGGGCAGCATCACCATTGATGAAGACTTGCTGGATGCCGCCGGGATGATTGCGGGAGAGAAGGTGCAGATTGTCGACAACAACAACGGCGAACGTTTCGAAACTTACATCATAAAGGGGGAACGCGGTTCGGGTTGCATCTGCCTGAACGGGGCTGCCGCACGCAAGGTGCTGGTGGGCGATGTGATCATTATCATGTCGTATGCGCTGATGGACTTCGAAGAGGCGAAACGGTTCACGCCGTCCGTCATTTTCCCTGACACGGCGACCAACAGACTTGTGTGAAGGGCAGGGACTGTACCGCTTTTCCATGAGAATCCCGCCACGTAAGCCCCCTTCTGGGGGGACGACGTACGTGGCGGGATTTTTTGTTTATTTTTGTTTACAGGATGCCGCCGATGCGGTGCTGCACCGGGGTCATGATGAATGTGAATTCATAGTCTCCGTACGGAAGCATGTAGGTGTCCAGCGGCATGGCTCCCCAGCTGGTTACGCATCCCAATCCCATTTGCGCCTTGTCGATCAGCAGGTTGGTCAGCGGGGCGGGCTCTACCTCGTTGGAGTGTTCCTGGCGCTTGGCAGTGCCCGAATCCAACGAGCTGATGGTGTAGTGCAGTGCCGATGCCGAGAACGGCGCCTCTGCCACGAACTTCAGGCCCTTGCCGGATGCATTGGTCTGTTCCCACCAGCGGATGTCGGTTTTGTTGCCGTTTTCCTGCGGGCGGATGTAGGGGTAGAACTGGTCGCTGACGCGCTGGTTCCAGATGCCGAGGTCCGTGCAGTGGTTGCGGTCGCTGTAGTTTTCTATCGGTCCGCGCCCGTAGTACAGGATATTCTCGAATGTTTCAGGCATGACCAGCTGCATGCCGAAGCGGAACAGCGGCGATGCGCCTGCAGCCTGGTCGGCCACCATCTTCTGAGTCACTTTCACCGCCCCCCGGTTGTTTATCTCGTAGGTGAGGTACAGCTTGGTTGCCTTCGAGATGCCTTCCATCGTGTATTCCGCCGATACTACCACCTTGTTGCCGTTGGTTTCGTGGGTGAGCGATTCCATCCGGATGCCCGGGTTCAGCCAGGCGCGGTACTTGTTTTGCAGGTCGGCACCGAAGTCGTTGTCGGTCGGCGCACGCCAGAAGTTCGGGGTCAGTGCCTCGCCTTCCTTGATCATCTCCGTGCCGCTCACCGTATAGCGGTCCATGTATCCGGTGGCTTTGCTGAACTGTATGTTGAAGTTTTCGCCCGTCACCTCCAGGCAGTTCACGTTGCTGTCATCCACCCGGGGAATTACCACCTCAAGGTTGCTTTCCGCCACATCAGGCAGCTCCATCGAGGGTGCCTGGTAGGGGAGCAGTGTCAGCTGGCTCTTGGCCACGGTTTGTCCCGCGTCTACCAGCCCTTCCCGGCATTTCTGGATGTATTTCACGTTCAGAAGCCATTCGCCTTCGCCATCGGCATTGCCCATGCCTTCCAGCACGACGGACTTCGTCTCTTGCGGTGCCACGTCGATGTTTTCAATGCGCCCGCTGCGCAGGGGGCTGCCGTCTTTCAGCACTTCCCATTCCAGCGCGTAGGCGGAGAGGTCGCGGAAGAAGTTTTCGTTGTACACTTTCACTTCGCCTTTGGAGAGGTCGCCTGCCGTGGTCCAGATGTTCTGGTAGAAATAGCCCACCTCATAGGCATGCGGGTTCGGTATGCGGTCGGGGCCTATCAGCCCGTTGTCGCAGAAGTTGAAGTCGCTGGCATCAAAGCGGTTGAAGTCCCCGCCGTAGGCGTAGATCATCTTCCCGTTTATTCCCGTCCAGCGGCAGGACTGGTCCACAAAATCCCAAATGAATCCCCCCTGATATTTCGGGTATTTGCGGACCAGGTCCCAGTATTCCTTGAAGCCGCCTTCCGAGTTGCCCATGGCATGGGCATATTCGCACTGTATCAGCGGGCGGGTACGGCTTTCGTCCTCGCAGTAGCGGATACAGCTTTCGTAGTCGTAGTACATCGGGCAGAAGATGTCGCTCTTCCCCGTCTGGTGTGCCTGTTCGTATTGCACGGCACGGCTCGGGTCTTCCGCCTTTATCCAGTCGTATGCCGCCTCGAAGTTCGGGCCGTATCCCGCCTCGTTGCCCAGCGACCAGAAGATGATGCTGGGGTGGTTGAAGTTGCGCTGCACGTTGCGCTGGTTGCGCTCCAGGTGTGCCTTCGCATACGAGGCGTTCTTTGCCAGTGTCTCGTCGCCGTATCCCATTCCGTGCGATTCGATGTTGGCTTCTGCTACCATGTAGAGGCCGTATTGGTCGCACAGGTCGTACCAGAAGCTGTCGTCAGGATAGTGGCAGGTGCGCACGGCGTTGATGTTGAGGCTCTTCATGAGGCGGATGTCCTGGATCATGCGCTCGCGGGAAACCACGTAGCCTCCGTCCGGGTCCATTTCGTGGCGGTTGACTCCCTTGAACAGCACGGGCTGCCCGTTAACCAGCACTTGCGACCCTTTCAGTTCCACCTTGCGGAAGCCCACTTTGAGGGGGATGGTCTCCGCGACGGGAGTGCCTTCCAGCCGGGCGTAAAGGGTGTACAAGTAAGGCGTTTCCGCCGTCCATTTGTGCGGGTTGTCTACCTGCATCGTGGTTGTCCCGCCCTGCGTGGAGGCGGTTGCCACTTCGTTGCCTTCCGCGTCTTTCAGCACCAGCTGCACCCGGCCTCTGCCCTTCAGGCTGACGTTCACGGCAAGCGTGCCGTTGCGGTATTCGCTGTCAAGGTCGGGGGTCACCCGTATGTCGTCGATGCGCTGCCTGTTGCGTGCATACAGGTAGCAGTCGCGTGCCACGCCCGTGTGGCGGAAGAAGTCCTGGTCTTCCAAGTACGACCCGTCGCACCAGCGAAACACCTGGAAGGCAATCAGGTTCTCCTGTCCCGGCTTCACGTAGGGGGTCAGGTCGAACTCGGCTTCCAGTTTGCTGTCTTCGCTGTAGCCCACGTACTGCCCGTTCACCCACAGGTACATGTTCGAGCTGACCGCGCCGAAGTGGGCGATGATTTCCTTCCCTTTCCAGCTGGCGGGCACGGTGATGGTCCTGCGGTAAGAACCCACATGGTTCTTTTCCGTGGGCACGTAGGGCGGGTTGTTCCGGTACTGGTTGCGCCAGGCATATCCGATGTTGACGTAGATGGGGTCGCCGTATCCGTTCAGTTCCCATACGGCGGGCACTTGCATGTTGTCCCATCCTTTGTCGTTGAATCCGGTTTTCCAAAAGTCGGTGGGACGTGCGTCCGCATCCGCCACCCAGAAGAATTTCCACGTGCCGTTCAGGCTCATAAAGTTTTTCGAGTCTTCCTTCACTGCTTTCTCGGCGGCTTCCATGCTCTCGTAAGCGAAGAAGTGGGTGTGCATGGGGGCACGGTTCACCGCGTTGACCTCAGGGTTCTGCCATTCTGTAAAGCTTTGGGCGTTTGCCGAAAGCAGGCAAGCGCCCAAGATGGCTGTTGCTAATTGTTTTTTCATCGAGGTAAAAAGATTGGTTAATTCGTCTTAGCAAAGATAAGAAAAATTATCGGATCCGCAGTAGATTTTTTCGTCAATCAGGCATTCATTTTTCAGCAAATAAGTCCTTAGGACTAATATTTTTATTTGCAGAAAAATATCAGGACTCACCTGGAAATGAAGGTATCGAATGTTTTTCTGGAATATTTATCGTTCCGGAAAAACGTTCATATTTTTCTATGTTATTTTGCTATGCATGCAACAAGCGTTTTTCTACTCAC
>CAZAUU010000025.1:0-31803 GCA_964488405.1 uncultured Phocaeicola sp. | reverse complement strand
GAAGTGGTGGGTTATGCCGAAAGTGCGGGGTTGAATGCCATTGTCAATATCCATCACGACGGGGCAGATGGTGCATATTGGCTGGACATTGCGGATGCCGCCTTGGATGATGACGTAAACGAGGCCGTAAAGGCACAGCTTTCCGCCATGTGGACACAAATTGCCGGACGGTTTGCCGACAGGGGCAACTTCCTCGTGTTCGAATCGATGAATGAAATTCACGATGGGAAATGGGGCTGGGGGGCCAACCGCACTGACGGAGGACGCCAGTATGCCGTGTTGAACGAATGGAACCAGACGTTCGTGGATGCCGTGCGTGCTACAGGGGGAAATAATACGGAACGTTACTTGGGTGTACCGGGATACGTGACCAATATCGACCTGACGGTGGAGAATTTCGTGTTGCCGCAGGATGTGGTGTCCAACCGGCTGATGGTAGCCGTCCATTTTTATGATCCGAACGAATTTACGCTGGAAGCTACGGCTACGGAATGGGGGCACACGGGCGATCCGTCGCTGAAGGCAAGCTGGGGTGATGAAGACAACGTGACTACCCAGTTTGGCAAGGTGAAGTCGGCATTTATTGACAAGGGAATCCCTGTTTATATTGGTGAAACCGGCTGTGTGCACCACGATGGGGCCCGTCCGGAACTGTTCAGACTGTATTATCTGGAATACGTATGCAAGGCCGCAAAAGACTATGGACTGGCTCCTTTCTATTGGGATAACGGCAGTTCGGGCAGTGGGGCCGAGGCCTCCGGGCTGTTCAACCGTGCTACGGGGGAGATGCTGAATAATGCCCGGGAGGTGATAGATGTCATGAAACGGGGCATCTTTACGGAAGACGAATCGTATACCTTGCAGTCGGTGTACAATAGTGCCCCTCAGTAAGGATTATAGCGATACCTGCGTTTTCAGCATATACTGTGCTGATTTGAATATGCGGAGGCGGGTTTCGGACCGCCTCCGTTTCTCCTTTGGAATACGGCAAGCTGCGCAGGCTTGCGTGTGCGCCCGTATCTGTTCTTATGTGCGGTCATGTATTCGTACACGTATGCCCGTGTTTGTTTTTATATGCACCGGCGTTTTTTTTACCTCCGGTCATCTCCTGCCGGCTTTTGGCTGTCTGGAAAGGAAAAAAAGGATACATTTGTTTTTATCTCTGTTTTTTGTTTCTTTTGTAGGAAAATGAGGAAGCCTTTTGTTTTGTAAATAAAAATGAAAAAACGAATATTGCTTGCAGCGGGTTGTTTGATTGCATGGATTTGTGTCTGTGCCCGGGATTATATGTTCAGGCATCTGGAAGTGTCCAACGGGCTTTCCAACAATTCGGTTTATGCTATATATAAGGATAAGGAGGGTTTCATGTGGTTTGGTACGGCAGCCGGCCTGAACCGTTTCGATGGATATTCCTTCAAGGTTTACCGCCACCAGGACAACGACCCGCATTCGCTTCCCAACAATTACATTACCGACATAAAAGAAGCTCCGGACGGATGGATGTGGATTAAGACCGAACGTGCCTATACCTTGTTCAACAAGAGGGCAGGTACCTTCGTTTCCGACTTGTCCGGCTTTATGAACGGGTTAGGCAGCAATTCCGTCATGCCCATGTATGTATATGTTGACAATTCAGGATATACGTGGCTGTTTGTTGCAGGGGAAGGATGTTACCGCTTCCGCAAGGGGGAAGATACGGCCTTTTTCCCTTTGTACGGGAACGGTCTGCCGGTATCGGGCATCACAGCGATAGGCGAGTGCGGCGAAGGGATATTGCTGTTGTATGACAACGGTCTGCTGGCATGTGTCGATTCCTCCACCATGCGCCTGAAATGGAGGAAGGACGATATCCCGCGTGGACTGCCAAAAGGGAAGTATGTCAAGTTTTCACTCTTCACCGATGCGGAGGGGTGCGTATGGATATCCAGCGTGTTGGGGCTGTGGGTATACGATTCCGTTGCAGACAGGTGGCGTGAAGATTTGGTCGGGCCGTGGAAAAACCAGAACGACTTCATCCATACGGTGGCACAAGATGCGGAAGGGCGTATCTGGATAGGAAAAGATTACAAAGGCATTGATATCCTTGACAAGAAGACAGGAACGATAACCAACCTTATACACAACGAGGACGATGCACGCAGCCTTTCGCACAACACCGTCTACCAGTTGTATGCCGACTGCAACGGACTGATGTGGGCAGGTACCTACAAGAAAGGTATTTCGTATTACGGCGAGGGCATGTTCAAGTTCGGCATGCAGGCATTAGGCGATATCACTTGCATCGAGCAGGAGGATGAGGAACGTTTGTGGCTGGGCACGAACAATGGCGAATTGTTTCTGTGGAATTTCCGCACGGGAAAGATGGAAACGCACGAAAACGACCGCACGGTTTTTCCCAATCCGGTCGTGGCTTTGCTGAAGGCACGCGATGGCAGGCTTTGGGTGGGGACGTTCAATGGAGGCCTGTATTGCATGGACCACGGGAGGATGACGCGCTTTACCCTTGCTTCGGGACATCTGTCGAGCGACAATATATGGACGCTGGCGGAAGACCGCGATGAAAACATCTGGATAGGCTATCTGGATGCGGGCATCCAGTGCCTGCATCCGGATAATGGCGTGGTGGAAACGTATAAGGCGGACAATTCGGACTTGTCCGAGAATATGGTGACTTCGCTTTGTTTTGCCGGAAATCATACGTTGGCCATCGGGACGATGGGCGTTTCGTTGATGGACATGCGGGACCGGAAGATACGCAACTTGTGTGCGGAAGGGTTGATTTCCGGCGAGTCCATTGTCAACCAAGTGTATTGCGACAGCCGGGGGTGGCTATGGATTGCCACACAGGATGGTCTGAAGTTGTATGACATGCAGCGTCATTTGCTGAAGGAATTCCCTGAAATCACAGACGGGCATGATGAAATCATTTCCGCCATAACCGAAGACCACCGGCACGACATGTGGATTTCGTCCACGCGGCAGATGATACACCTGAAGGTCTCTTCCGCAGGCGAAGCGGACTTTGTGTTCGAATCGCGTGTGTACAATGAAAAGGACGGGCTGCAGAACTGCGGTTTCAACCAACGCTCCATGAAAACCCTTGGCAACGGCATGATTGTGGCGGGAGGACTGTACGGGGTGAACCTGTTCAATCCCGAGGAGATATGTTATAATAACGTGTTGCCGAAGGTGCTGTTTTCTGACCTTTACCTGCTGGACAAGGAGGTGGAAGTGGGGCGTGAGTACGATGGCAACATGATTCTTCCGGAGGAGTTGAACGGATTGCGCAAGATAGAGTTGGATTATAGGCAGAACATCTTTACCATCGGACTGGCTACCGACAATTTCAACCAGCCTGAGAACACGCGTTATGTCTACAGGTTGGATGGTTTTGGCAGCGAGTGGCTGAACTTGCCTGTGGGCATAAACCGGATTACGTTCACCAATCTGTCACCCAAACAATATCTCTTGCAGGTGAAGGCAATGAACAGCGACGGGTATGAAGGCAACGAGGTGTCGCAGTTGCGCATTGTGATTCGTCCCCCGTTCTGGATGACGTGGTGGGCATACACGGGATATGTGGCCCTCATCGTATGTATCCTGCTTTTGGCACGCCGGATGATATTGAGGCACGAACGCGAAAAATACCGGTTGCAGCAGATAGAGCAGGAATCTGCCCGGAAGGAGGAAATCAATCAGATGAAGTTCCGTTTCTTCACTAACGTCAGCCACGAGTTGCGCACGCCGTTGACCTTGATTATCTCGCCGTTGGAGGAATTGCTGAAGAATACGAAAGATGAGTCGCAACACACCAACCTGATGCTGATATACCGCAATGCCCATAAGCTGTTGTTGTTGGTCAACCAGTTGCTCGATTTCAGGAAAGGGGAGATGAGCGGGCACCAGTTGTTTTTGTCGGAAGGGGAAATTGTGTCGTATGTCCGCGAGGTGTGCAATTCGTTTTTGCTCATGGCGGACAAGAAGCACATCCGGTTTCCTTTCTTTTCGGCGATGGAACATTTTACCATGGCGTTTGATGCTGACAAGATTGGGAAGGTGATGATGAACCTGCTTTCAAACGCATTCAGGTTTACGCCTGATGGCGGTTGTGTCACAGTCATGCTGGAACACATCGGAGGCGACAATGAATATGTGGAAATAAAGGTGTCGGATACAGGTATTGGCATCCCGGATGCAGAAAAGGAACACATCTTCGACCGTTTTTACCAAAGCGAACGACAGGGGATGGAAGAAAGTAGTACGGGAAGCGGCATCGGGCTGAGTCTGGTGCGTGATTTTGTCCGTCTGCACGAGGGTAGCGTGGAGGTGTTCGACAACATTGGGACGGGTACTGTCTTCGTGATACACCTGCCAGTGAAACATGTTGGTGTGCAGGCTGAACAGCTGGGTACTGCCACATCCTCCGAAGAACCGGAACCAGCGGAAGAGGCAGTTGCGGAAGAGGCTCGGGCAGATTTCCCATTGGTGATGGTGGTGGACGACAATGCCGATTTCCGGGCATTCATGCGTAACAGCCTGGAGCTGCAATACCGTGTGATACTGTCCTCGAACGGCAATGGGGCATGGGAAACCATACAGAAGGAAAGCCCCGATTTGGTTATTAGCGATGTGATGATGCCGGGTATGGACGGCAATGAGCTTTGCCGGCTTATCAAATGCGACAAGCGAACGGAGCATATACCTGTTATCTTGTTGACAGCCAGACACGCGGTGGAGTCGAGGGTGGAAGGGCTGGAAACGGGGGCGGACGACTACGTGACCAAACCGTTCAATATGACGGTTTTGATGTTGCGCATACGCAAGTTCATCGAGTTGGGCCGTTATCGGAAATCCACGCAGGGCGTTATCAATCCTGCTCCCAGTGACATTGTTATCACATCGATGGACGAAAAGCTGATTGACAGGGCGGTTAAGTATGTGGAAAGCAATATCTCGCGTACGGACTTGTCGGTGGAAGAGTTGAGTCACGAATTGGGCATGAGTCGGGCGCACCTTTACAAGAAAATGTTGCAGATTACGGGCAAAACTCCTATCGAGTTCATTCGGGTCATCCGCCTGAAACGGGCAGCGCAGTTGTTGCGCGAAAGCCAGTTGCATGTATCGGAAATCGCGTACGAAGTGGGTTTCAACAATCCGAAGTATTTCAGCCGTTATTTCAAGGAAGAGTTTGGCATTCTGCCTTCTGCCTATCAGGGGAAGGGGAAAATAACAAATCGTACCTAATGTGGAAACAAATGGAGAGGGTAAAAATAAAAAGTTGAAAACATTTTGGATTGGGATTCCGGCAGGTAATGCTTATATTTGTAGTAGTGAATTTTTATGGTTTAACTTTAAATATCAGTTTAGGTATGAATGTGAAAAACATTTCTTATTGTCTGTTTGCCGGACTGCTGTTCGGTGCATGCTCAGGCAGCGTGTACGAAGAGACAGACAAGGGTGTGGTCGTGAAAGTGCGGCAACAGGATAGCTCCGGTGCACGCCTGGTTCGCCTTCAGGTGATGGGCGACAAGCTTATCCATGTCTCCGCGACCCCGGAAAGGAAATTTGCCGATCCTCAGAGCCTGGTTGTGGTTCCACAGGGGCAGAAGGTTCCGTTCAGCGTGTCGCAGCAGGGCGACACCGTTACGGTTGCTACGGAAGCACTTCGGGCTTCGGTGCTTGTCTCTACGGGTGAAGTGTGGTTTGCCGATAAAAACGGGAACCTGATCCTTCAGGAAAACAAAGGGGGAGGGAAGACCTTCACTCCGATTGACATTGAGGGTACGAAGGGATACAGCATCCGGCAGGTGTTCGAGTCGCCGGACGATGAGGCTTTCTACGGGCTGGGTCAACACCAGGCGGATGAATTCAATTACAAGGGCAAGAACGAAGAACTGTTCCAGTATAACACGAAAGTATCCGTGCCTTTCATTGTCTCGAATAAGAATTACGGCGTGTTACTTGACAGCTATTCGCTTTGCCGTTTCGGGAATCCGAATGATTATTCCCAGTTGGGCGAAGTGTTCAAGCTGTATGATAAGGACGGAAAGGAGGGGGCGGTTACCGGTACTTATATCCCTGCCGAAGGCTCAGGCGCGGAAACATTGGTGCGCCGTGAAGACTCCCTTTATTTTGAACATTTGGAGCGTGAAGACCTCTCGAAGGTGGTGAACCTGCCCGAAAATTTCCCGTTCTATGGTTCGAAAGTCACTTATGAAGGTTCCATTGAACCTTCGGAAAGCGGGGAGTTCAAATTTATCCTCTACTATGCTGGGTATACAAAGGTGTATATCGATGACAAGCCTGTAGTACCCGAACGCTGGCGTACGGCATGGAATCCGAACAGTTACAAATTCTCCGTCAATTTGGAGGCGGGCAGGAAAGTACCCCTCAAGGTTGAATGGTTGCCCGATGGGGCCGTTTCCTATTCGGGCCTGCGTGTGTTAAGCCCGGTAGATCCGAAAGAACAGGGCAAGCAGTCGTGGTGGAGCGAAATGACGAAGCAGTTGGATTACTATTTCATGGCAGGAGACAGTATGGACGAGGTTATCAGCGGATACCGCACCCTGACCGGAAAGTCTCCCATCATGCCGAAATGGGCAATGGGGTATTGGCAGAGCCGCGAGAAATACAATACGCAGGCCGATATGCTGGGTGTGTTGAAAGGTTTCCGCGACCGCAAGATCCCGATTGACAACATCGTGCTCGACTGGCTTCATTGGTCTGAAGACGCATGGGGAAGTCATGAATTTGACAAGGCGCGTTTCCCCGACCCGCAGGCGATGGTCGATTCCATCCATGCCATGCATGGGCGGATGATGATTTCGGTATGGCCGAAATTTTATACGACAACCGGACATTTCAGGGAATTTGACGAGAATGGGTGGATTTACCCGCAGTCAGTGAAGGACAGCCTGAAGGACTGGGTCGGTCCGGGGTACACGTATGGTTTCTATGATGCCTATAGTGCGGATGCGCGCAAGCTTTTCTGGAAGCAGATGTACGAGCATTATTATCCGTTGGGTATTGATGCGTGGTGGATGGATGCCAGTGAACCGAACGTGCGTGATTGCACCGACCTGCAGTATCGCAAGGACCTGTGCGGACCTACGACTCTCGGTCCGTCTGCCGAATACTTCAATGCTTATGCGCTGATGAATGCCGATGCCATTTATAACGGGCAGCGCGGGGTGGACAATGACCGCCGCGTGTTCCTGCTCACTCGCTCGGGTTTTGCCGGATTGCAGCGTTACTCTACGGCGACATGGAGCGGTGATATCGCCACCCGCTGGGAAGACATGAAGGCGCAAATCTCCGCCGGGCTGAACTTCGCCATGAGTGGCATCCCGTATTGGACTATGGACATCGGCGGGTTCTGCGTGGAAAGCCGTTATGTGGCAGGACAGCAGCAATGGAATGCCACAAGGACCGAGAATGCCGATTACAAAGAGTGGCGCGAACTGAACACCCGCTGGTTCCAGTTTGGTGCGTTTTGCCCGCTTTACCGCGCACATGGGCAGTATCCGCTCCGTGAACCCTGGGAAATCGCTCCCGAAGGCCATCCTGCCTACAACTCCATCGTGTATTACACGAAGCTGCGCTACAACATGATGCCTTACATCTACTCGCTTGCCGGCATGACGTGGTTCGAGGACTATACCATCATGCGTCCGCTGGTAATGGATTTTACGGCAGATACGAATGTCAACAACATCGGCGACCAGTTCATGTTCGGTCCTTCGTTCATGGTGTCTCCGGTTTACCGGTACGGTGCGCGTAGCCGCGACGTGTATTTCCCGCAGGCAGCAGGCTGGTATGATTTCTATACCGGCAAGTTCCAGCAGGGAGGAAGAACGGTGGAAGTGAAGGCTCCTTACGAGCGTGTACCGCTCTATGTACGCGCCGGTTCCATCGTGCCTTTCGGTGATGATATCCAGTATACGGATGAAAAGCCCGCCGATCACATCCGCCTGTATGTATATCAGGGTGCCGATGCGGAATTTACCTTGTACGAAGACGAAGGGGTAAACTACAACTATGAAAAAGGTTCGTATGCCGTGATTCCGATAAAATACAATGAGGCTGACAGAACCCTGACTATCGGCGCACGCAAGGGTTCGTTCCCGGGTATGTTGGAGAAGCGCACATTTACCGTGATAGTGGTCAGCCCGAAGAAAGCACAGCCTTTTGATCTGAATGCCAAAGGCATCCGCGTGGAGTATACGGGCGAAGTACAGACTGTCAAGCTATGAAATCAGGACACAGGGTCTTTCCCCGCCGAGCGAATCCGTTTGCCCGGCGGGTGAATCGCCGTACAGCAACGCAGGGACGGGGAAGGGCGTGTCCGTATGTTTTGAATCCATTTAAATTTTAAGATCTGTATGAAAACATTATTCCTTTGCGTTTTGACGGGATGGATGGGTTTTATGCTTGCTTCCTGTTCTTCCTCCAATACGATGGACGAACGCCGTCAGGATTTTACTTCCGGCTGGGCTTTTTCCCTGACGGATGATCCGGGTGCGGCCAGCCCCGACTACGACGATGCCGGCTGGCGTGTGCTTAACTTGCCTCATGATTGGGCTGTCGAAGGCGATTTCAACCGGGACAATCCTTCCGGTACGGGAGGAGGTGCTTTGCCCGGCGGCATCGGGTGGTACCGTAAAACGTTTGTACCCGCACAGGCGGATGCGGACAAGCGGTTCCGTATTGTGTTTGATGGGGTATACATGAACTCGGAAGTATTTCTGAACGGTGTGTCCTTGGGACATCGCCCGTATGGATACATCACATTCAGCTATGATTTGACCCCTTACCTGAAGTGGGGCGAGGAGAATGTGATTGCTGTACGGGTGGATAATTCCGAGCAACCCAATTCACGCTGGTATTCGGGATGTGGCATTTATCGGAATGTGTGGATAGAAAAGACTCATGCCGTGCATGTGGCTGAGTGGGGCACTTATGTAGTGGCAAGTAAAATCGACAGTGTTCAGGCTACATTGGATGTACAGACCTGCGTAACGAACGAGGGAGAATCACTCGCGCAGGTGATTGTCCGTTCTTCGTTGCAGGATGCGGACGGCAAAGTGGTGGCGAGCGATGAGGCAGACTGTGCCGTAGCCGCCGGACAGGAGAACGAGGTCCCGCAACAGCTTACGGTCGGGAGTCCCCGTTTATGGGATGTGGATACGCCCTATCTGTATAAGTTGGTGACGGAAATTGTGCAGGATGGCAAGGCTGTAGACCGCTATGAGACACCGGTGGGTATCCGTTCGTTCTCGTTTGATGCCACGAGGGGATTCATCCTGAACGGCAGGCCCACCAAGATAAACGGTGTGTGCATGCATCACGACTTGGGATGCTTGGGCTCTGCAGTGAATGCCCGTGCCATAGAACGCCAGTTGGAAATCCTGAAGGAGATGGGGTGCAACGGCATCCGCTGCTCACACAATCCTCCTGCACCTGAATTGCTCGATTTGTGCGACCGCATGGGATTCATCGTCATGGACGAATCATTCGACATGTGGCGCAAGAAGAAAACTTCGCATGATTATGCACGTTACTTTGACGAGTGGCACGAGAGGGACTTGCGCGACTTTGTCTTGCGCGACCGCAACCATCCGTCCGTCTTCATGTGGAGCATCGGTAACGAAGTATTGGAGCAATGGAGCGATGCCAAAGCGGACACACTGAGCCTGGAGGAAGCAAACCTGATTTTGAATTTCGGGCATTCGGCGGACATGCTGGCGAAGGAAGGGGAAACCAGCGTCAACTCGCTACTCACCCGGAAGCTGGCAGAATTGGTGAAAAGCCTCGATCCCACACGTCCGGTTACGGCAGGCTGCAATGAACCCAATCCGGCGAACCATCTTTTCAAGTCGGGTGCATTGGACATTATCGGGTTCAATTACCACAATTCCAACATACCTGATGTGCCCAAGAATTTCCCCGGCAAGCCTTTCATTATCACCGAAAGCAATTCGGCACTTGCCACACGTGGATATTACCGCATGCCGGCCAGCAAGGTGACCGTATGTCCCGACCGGTGGGACAAATCCTATACCGACCCCAGCTTTGCTTGCTCGGCATACGACAATTGCCATGTGCCTTGGGGCAATACGCACGAGGAATCACTGAAACTGATCCGTGACCATGATTTTATCAGCGGTCAATACATCTGGACGGGGTTCGACTATATCGGTGAGCCTACTCCTTACGGATGGCCGGCACGCAGCTCGTATTTCGGTATCATAGACCTTGCCGGATTCCCGAAAGATGCCTATTACCTTTATCAGTCCGAGTGGACCGGTAAGCCTGTGCTGCACCTTTTCCCCCACTGGAACTGGACACAAGGGCAAGAGGTGGATATGTGGTGCTACTATAATAATGCCGATGAAGTGGAACTTTTTGTCAACGGGAAATCGCAGGGCGTGAAATCGAAAACGCCCGATTGCCTGCATGCCGCATGGCACGTGGTCTTCGAACCGGGGAGTGTGAATGTGGTTGCCCGCAAAGACGGAAAAGTGGTGGGCGAGAAAGAAATTCATACGGCTTCCGAGCCTGCACAAATACGCCTGACTCCCGACCGTTCGCGGCTGAAAGCGGACGGGAAGGATTTGAGCTTCGTGACGGTAGAGGTGCTGGACAAGGACGGGAACCTCTGTCCGGATGCGGACAACCTGGTGAATTTTCAGGTGACGGGCAATGCTTTCGTTGCCGGTGTGGACAATGGAAGCCCTATCTCGCTGGAACGCTTTAAGGACAACAAGCGCCATGCTTTCTATGGAAAATGCTTGGTGGTGTTGCAGAATGACGGTACGGCAGGTGAATCCAGGCTGATTGCCACTTCGGAAGGCCTGCAACAAGCGGAAGTTTCCGTAATGGCTGAGTGACAGGTCCATTTTTTTGATTGTCAATAAAACCTTTTATCTCGATGAAGAAGCAATTATTGTTTTTTTGTGCAGGTGCGGCGTTGTCCGTATCTGCCGCATTCGCCCAACAGGCGGAAACACTTCCGATTTATTTGGACGACACGAAACCGGTTGAAGCCCGTGTGCAGGATGCGTTGAAGCGGATGACCGTGGAGGAAAAGACGCGCCTGAGTTATGCTCAAGGTAAGTTCTGTTCGCCGGGTTGCCCGCGTTTGGGCATACCGGAGCTCTGGTATTCAGACGGTCCTCACGGTGTGCGTGCGGAAATCAATTGGAACGACTGGGGATACGCCGGATGGACAAGTGACAGCTGTACGGCTTTCCCTGCGCTGACTTGTCTTGCTGCTACGTGGAATCCGGACCTGTCGGCACGATACGGGTTGGCTATTGGCGAAGAGGCTCGCTACCGGGGCAAAGACGTGTTGCTGGGACCGGGTGTCAACATCTACCGCACGCCGTTGAACGGGCGTAACTTCGAGTATATGGGCGAAGACCCTTATCTGGCAGCCGAGATGTGTGTGCCTTATATCCGTGGCGTGCAACAGAACGGTGTGGCGGCATGTGTGAAACATTATGCACTGAACAACCAGGAGCTGTGGCGCGGGCACATCGATGTGGAAGTGGGTGACCGTGCTTTGTACGAAATCTACCTGCCCGCTTTCAGGGCTGCAGTGGAAAAAGGCGGCGTATGGACCGTTATGGGTGCTTATAACAAGGTGCGCGGCATGCATGCCACACATCATAAGATGTTGAACAACGATATCCTGAAAGGGGAATGGAATTTCGATGGTTGTGTGGTGACCGACTGGGGCGCCGCCCACGATACTTATGAAGCAGCCATGTATGGACTGGATATAGAGATGGGCTCGTACACAAACGGGTTGACTTCGGAATCGGAATTCGGTTATGACGATTATTATTTGGGCAGGGAGTACCTGAAGATGGTCAAGGAAGGCAAGATTCCGATGGAGGTGGTCGATGACAAGGCGGCACGTGTGCTGCGGCTGATTTTCCGCACATCGATGAACCGCCACAAGCCATACGGGGCGATGGCCACGGAAGCACATTACCGTACCGCTTATGAGGTGGCAGTGGAAGGGACGGTGCTACTCAAGAACGGGAATGGGAAAAAACAGCCGGGCCTGCTCCCGTTGGATTGCAGTGCTTATGCGAATGTGCTGGTGGTGGGCGATAATGCTACCCGTAACCTGATGTTGGGCGGAGGTTCCTCCGAACTGAAAGTGAAGGATTTTATTTCTCCGCTGGATGGGCTTCGCGAAAAGTTTGGTAAGGTGTCTTATGCCCAAGGCTATGCTGCCGGACGGCCGATGTACGGAGCGGTGGAAGAAATTCCGCAAGCGGTGATGGATTCGTTGCGTGCCGATGCAGTGGAAAAAGCCCGCGAAGCTGATTTGGTCATCTATGTAGGCGGTCTGAACAAGAACCATGAGCAGGATTGCGAGGCGGGCGACCGCATCACGTACAATCTTCCTTTCGGGCAGGATGAGCTTATCCGCTCGTTGGTGGAGGTGAACAAAAATATAGTAGTGGTGCTTGTCAGTGGCAATGCTGTGGCGATGCCGTGGTTGGACGATATCCCTTCGGTCGTACAGACCTGGTACCTGGGCACTGTCACCGGGAAGGCGTTGGCCGATGTGTTGAGTGGTGATGTGAACCCCAGCGGTAAGTTGCCTTTTACCTATCCCCTGAGGCTGGAAGACAGTCCGGCACATGCTTTCGATTCCCTTTGCTATCCGGGCGACAGTATCCGTGAGGTCTACAAGGAAGACATCCTCGTGGGGTACCGCTGGTTTGACACGAAGAAAATCAAGCCATTGTTTCCCTTCGGTTACGGGTTGAGCTATACCACGTTCGAATACGGAAAACCTGTCCTCTCGGCAAAAACAATGCAGAAGGACGGCAACATCACCTTGTCGGTGAATGTGAAGAACACTGGAGTTTATCCGGGAAAGGAGACCGTGCAGTTGTATATTGGTGATGAAGAGTGCAGTGTACTCCGTCCGTTGAAGGAACTGAAAGGTTTCCGGAAGGTAGCGTTGAATCCGGGGGAAGAGCAGGAGGTGTCTTTTACCATTACGCCGGAAGCCCTGAAATTCTTTGATGATAAAAAGCATGAATGGGTTGCCGAACCTGGAAAATTCAAGGTATATATAGGTTCTTCGTCTGCCGATATCCGTGGAACTGCCACCTTTGAAATGCTTTGATGACGAATTGGTTTTGCCGCGATGATTGAGCTGTAAAGCAACGCTCCTTTGAGCCTGCCAGCAACTTTTCCTTTCCGTTTCCACCTTATCTTTGCAGGTGGAAACGGAAATTATTTTAACCCAATATCATTCTGAATTATGGAGAAAAAGACAATCGTAGTGGTAGGTGCCGGACAAGGTTTGGGCAACCACGTGGCAAAGAAATTTGGCAATGAAGGCTTTCGTGTAGTGTTGATGGCACGCAACGAGAAATCCTTGGAAACTTATCGGATGGAATTGGCCGGAGAGGGTATTGATACGCACGTCTATGCAGCGGATGCTGAACGTCCGGACACATTGACCGCAGCCTTGGAGCAGGTGAAGCGGCAATTCGGTGTGCCTGATGTACTTGTTTACAATGTGGGCATTACGGCAGCAGATGACTCGGAGAAAATGGATAGCGCGGAATTGATGCGTCATTATCAGGCCGATGTGGCAAGTGCCTACGCCTGCGTTAAACAGATTGCAACCGAAGAATTTGGCAAAAAGAACGGTGCAATCATCCTGACGGGAGGTGGACTGGCGCGCTATCCTTTGTCACAATTCATTCCCCTTTCACTCGACAAAGCGGCCCTGCGTACGTTGTCCTGCATCCTGCATGAAGAATTGAAGCCGCAGGGAATTTTTGTCGGTACGGTGACGGTGTGCGGATCCATCGGTATGGACTCTTATTTCGCCCCTGCACAAATAGCGGAAGCATATTGGCAGATGTACAATGAACGCGGTGCCTTTGAGATACTTTACGAATATCCCGAACTGGCTGGAACCTCCTTGTCGGCACAGGATTACTGGGCGAAAGTATATGAGTTGACAGAAAAGTATAAATGAAAGGAGGACAATTGTTAATACAAGGCGTTTGAGGAGTTTTGCACAATGTGGGCATTCTTGACCATAACCATGCTGATGGGTATGCTTGTGCCCGTCCAGACTGCGGCAAACGCACGGATGCGGACAAGTGTGGGGCTGGCTTTCGTGGTAACACTGATTTCGTTTGCAGTATCATCGCTGGTATTGTCGGTCGTATCGGCCATCAAGAGACTTCCATTATGGCCGACAGCCGCACAAATAACCGATATACCGTGGTGGAACTGGACGGGAGGTATCATAGCCCTGTTTACCATAACTGTCACCATCTATTTGTTCCGTGCACTCGGGCAGTTGCAAACGGCCATACTTACATTGTTGGGACAATTGTTGTTCAGCCTTATTATCGACCACTTCGGGCTGTTCGGTTCAGTGCGTATCCCGTTTTCAGTGATACGCATTGTTGCCATGTTTCTGCTGATAGCCGGTGTGATGCTGGTAGTGGTTGTTCCCGCTATCAGGAAGAAAAAGAAAATACAGGCTCCGGCAGGCAGACATGTCCTGCCATGGCAATTGACCGGAATAGCGGCAGGCTGCCTGATGGCATCTATTGGAACTATTTACGGGTCGTTGGGTGTAGCTCTTGGTTCGGCTGTGCAAGCATCCACCCTATCATTTTTCATCGCTACCACAGTGATTCTATTCTTCTGTATAGGGGTAGGCCGGTTGGGTTGCATTTGTAAGGTTTTTGCCAAAGGGAATCCGTGGTGGATGTGGCTGGGCGGTGTGTGCGGGGCTATTTCAGTGTTCGGCAATGCCTGGTTGATTCCACAGATTGGAGCTGGGGCATTTTTCATGGCGCTTTTGCTCGGCCAGATGTCGCTCAGCCTTCTGATGGAAAAATATGGCTGGTTGGGATCCGTACAGAAACGGATTTTGTCCATCCAACTTGTGGGTATTGCGCTGATGGTGGTGGGAGTGGCAATGATAAAATTAAATTAGGCATGGCTATCGTTTTATCGACATGGTACGATGCTATTGCATTGAACATGAGCCGGGTAGTGTATCCGCAAATCCGAAATGCAATGCATGGAATTATTTGACAATGGGAAAAGTTTGTTCAACTGGTGATAATTATTTTAATTTGTAACGCATGTTAAAAGAATCGCAAGTATATAATTATTGGGACATCGTGTACAGTTGTTTTGTCCCGGATGAGTGGCTGGCGGAACACAGGTTTCCTGTCCACACCATCATCTATGTCTATTCCGGCGAACTGATTGTCGAAGACGACGGGCATACGTCCGGAATCCATGCCGGCGAGTACGTGTTCATCAAGCGCGACCACCGTCTGAAGATGTTGAAACATGCGGTGGACGGTGTCCCTTACAAGGCTATCAGCATCCGTTTCAGCCGCAATTTCCTGCGTGGCTTTTTCAGCCGCATGGACAAATCCGGATTGCCTGCCGATACCCGGCGTTTCCGGAAAGCCATTGTCCCCCTGCCCAAGACACCCTCCCTGCAGAGCCTTTTCCTCTCGCTTTTCCCCTATACGGATGCAAACGTCAAACCGAAAGACGAGATTATCCGGTTGAAGATGGAGGAAGCGGTGTATTGCCTGCTCGACACGGACGTGCGTTTTTATCCCACGCTGTTCGATTTTAATGAAGCATGGAAGATAGACCTGCTTCTTTTCATGGAATCCAACTATACACAAGACATGACTTTGGAAGAGTTTGCCACCTACACTGGACGTAGCCTCGCCACTTTCAAACGCGATTTTGCCAAGGTAAGCGACCTCCCCCCGGAGAAATGGCTCATCCGCAAGCGGCTCGACAAGGCATACGAAATGCTCCGTGATGGAAAGCACAGGCCTTCCGATATTTACAGCGAGGTAGGCTTCAAGAACCGCTCGCATTTCTCCATTGCTTTCAAGCGGCAATTCGGGATTCCACCGGGAGGTGTGACGGCTGAATCAAGATGACCTTTCAGGCAACAGTATTTCGAGCTGTAGGGCAACAGCCTTCTTTCTTGTATCCGTTACCTTTGCATGGCAAGAATTAATCAACGGAACAAGCATCTATGTGTATGAGAAAGAACATTGCATTCGCATTCTTCCTGGTTGTGACTTTCATTTTTGCTTCATGCAAGGAAGACCGAAAACAGGAAGTGTCTGGCTTTTATCCTACCATGAAGGTCAAAAAGGAATCACGCAGCCTCGATTCACGCTATTCTGCCAGCATACGTGGCAGGCAGGATGTGGAGATTTATCCCCAAGTAAACGGAACGCTGGAGCAACTCCTTGTCGCAGAAGGAGAACGGATAAGTAAAGGACAGGTTTTGTTCATCATAGACCAAGTGCCCTATAAAGCGGCCTTGAAAATGGCAGAAGCAGATTTAAAATCGGCAAAAGCAGATTTTGCCACAGCCCGGGTGGCACATGAAAGGAGGCAGATACTCTTGGAACAGCAAATCATTTCCGACTTTGACATGCAGAAGGCGACAAACGAACTTGCGGGTGCCGAAGCGGCGGTAGAACAGGCTGAGGCTCGACTGCTGAATGCACGCAATGATTTGTCATACACTGTTGTCCGAAGCCCTGTGGATGGCGTGGTAGGTACTCTTCCTTACCGGCAGGGTGCATTGGTGGGTGCAAACATGGAACAGCCGCTTACGGTGGTGTCCGACAATTCGAGCATGTATGTTTATTTTTCCATGAACGAAAGCCGGTTGCTCGACCTGTTGCAACAGTATGGTTCATCAGAGAACGCTGTCAAAGAAATGCCGGACATCAGCCTCTACCTGAGCAACGGTACGCTTTACCGGGAAAAGGGGAGGATAGAAAGCATCAGCGGCGTGATAGACCGCCCGACCGGTTCGGTGAGCTTGCGTGCAGTATTCCCGAATCCGGACGGGTTGTTGCACAGCGGGGCTTCGGGAAACATTTCTATACCCGCCGTGTATGACAGTTGTATCGTTATTCCGCAGGAAGTGACTTTCCGCATACAGGAAAAAGTGTTGGTCTACAAAGTGGTGGATGGCAAAGCTATCAGCACCGTTATCCAAGTGTTGCCAATGGACAACGGGCATGAATATATCGTGACAGACGGATTGAAGGAAGGCATTGAAATCGTATCTGGCGGTGTAGGGCTGTTAAGGGAAGGAACGGTTGTAAAAGACAACATAAACGTACCGGAGGCATGACCATGAAAGGAAACATCTTTATCAGACGTCCGGCGATGGCCGTTTCAGTCAGTGTGATGTTGCTGATTGTCGGAATCGTGTCACTCGTCAGCCTGCCGGTGGAACAATATCCCGACATTGCTCCCCCCACCGTACAGGTGTCTGCCACTTACACCGGAGCCAGTGCGGATGCCGTGCAGAAGAGCGTGGTGATACCATTGGAGGAAAGTATCAACGGCGTGGAAAACATGCTGTATATGACTTCTACTGCCAGCAACCAGGGACAGGCTACCATAACTGTCTATTTCAAGCAAGGGACAAATCCGGACATGGCTGCCGTGAATGTACAAAACCGGGTTTCGAAGGCACAAGGATTGCTCCCTTCCGACGTAACCCGCATTGGCGTTACCACCCAAAAGCAGCAGAACAGCCTGTTATACATTCCCATACTGTATAGCCCTGACGGACGCTATGACAAGCAGTTCCTTGACAACTATATGGATATAAATATCGTCCCGCGTTTGAAACGTATCAACGGAGTTGCCGATATTCTGTTTTTTGGCAATGTGTACAGCCTGCGTATCTGGCTGAAACCGGACGTGATGGCACAATACGGACTTGTTCCTTCGGATATTACCGATGTGCTGGACGAACAGAATATCGAATCTTCCACCGGAACTTTCGGGGAAAACTCGGACAATACGTTTCAGTATACGATGAATTACAGGGGGCGGCTCAGCGAAGTCGGTGAGTTCGAGGACATGGTTATCCGTTCGTTGCCCGATGGGAATGTACTCCGCGTGGGTGATGTAGCGGTAGTGGAACTGGGCTGGCAGGCCTATACCTATGAAAGCGTGATGAATGGGTTGCCTTCATCTCCTGTCCGCCTGTTCCAAGTGGCAGGAGCAAACGCTACGGAAGTGAACAATGAAATAACTGCCACGTTGGATGAAATAAGCAAAGACCTGCCGGAAGGGATGAAGATTGCCACCATCCTCAACTCAAACGAGTTTCTGTTTGCTTCCATCCATGAAGTGATACTGACATTGGTCATTGCCATCATACTGGTCGTGATGGTGGTTTATTTCTTCCTGCACGATTTCAAGAGCACACTGATACCGTCCCTGTCTATCATCGTGTCATTGGTCGGTACATTTGCCTGCCTTGCCGTTGCCGGATTCAGTGTGAACCTGCTGACACTGTTTGCATTGGTGCTTGCTATCGGTACAGTGGTCGATGATGCCATTGTGGTGGTCGAAGCGGTACATGCCAAGTTCGATGCCGGTTACCGGTCGTCTTATCTCGCCACCCGCGATGCAATGGGCGATGTGACCATGGCCATTATTACCTGTTCGTTGGTGTTTATGGCTGTGTTTGTCCCGGTCACTTTCATGGGAGGTACTTCGGGTACGTTTTACTCCCAGTTTGGAGTTACAATGGCAGCAGCGGTAGGATTGTCGTGCCTGAATTCGTTGACCCTTTGCCCTGCGTTGTGCGCTTTATGGCTTCGCCCTGCCAGTGGGAAACGGGACAAAAGAAGTCTCAATGCCCGTGTGCGCATGGCCTACAACGTATCGTTCAGCGTGATGCTGGGGAGGTATAAGCGCGGCATCCTGTTTTTCTTCCGCCGGCGTTGGCTGGCTTGGGCGGTTTTGGGAGCGGGTAGTGTGGTATTCGCTTTCCTCGCATCCACCACCAAGACCGGATTCGTTCCGCAAGAAGATATGGGCATGCTTTATCTGAACATAACCGCCTCCCCGGGCAATACGCTTGCACAAACCCGTAAGGCTGCGGAACAAGTCGATTCCATACTTTCCGCCACTCCTGAAGTGGAATATTTCGGACGTGTCATCGGGAACGGTATTCTGGCAGGGCAGGGTGTGTCATACGGTTCGGCGTTTGTCCGCCTATATCATTGGGATTACCGGAAAGGGAAGGAACATTCCGCCGCCGCAGTAGTCGCACGCTTGAACAAGGCGTTTGCCGGAATTAAGGATGCGCAGGTGTTCTGTTTCCAGCAGGCGATGATACCCGGATACGGTACGGGAAACTCCATCGAGCTGAACATACAGGATTTGGCCGGAGGCGAATTGAAGGATTTGTTTGATGTTACCAACAAATTCCTTGTCGTGTTAAACGGGCGTCCGGAAGTGGCAATGGCCTATACGGCGTTCAACATGAATTTTCCGCAATATCGGGTAGATGTGGATGCCGCCAAGTGCAAGCGGGCAGGTATATCGCCTGCTGATGTGCTGGGTACGTTAGGCAGTTATTGCGGCGGGACTTATGCATCCGATTTCAACCGGTTCTCCAAGATATATCGTGTCATGGTACAGGCGGCTCCTGAATACAGACTCGATGAACATGCGCTCGACAATATGTTTGTCCGCGTAAACGGTGAGATGGCTCCGATCAGCCAGTTTGTCACATTGAAAAGGATGCAGGGTGCCGAAATCATAAACCGCTTCAATCTCTTCGGTAGCATTCTTGCCGGTGTCAATGTCGCGGACGGATATTCTTCAGGACAGGTTCAGCGTGCCATAGCAGAAGTAGCGGAACAGACGCTGCCCTCTGGTTACGGGTATGAATATGGAGGAATGGCCCGCGAGGAAGCTGGGAGTTCCAACCATACCATGCTTATCTACCTGTTTTGCGTAGTATTCATTTATCTGATTTTGGTGTGCCTTTACGAAAGTTTTCTTGTACCGTTCGCCGTCATCCTGTCGGTGCCCTGCGGACTTGCAGGCAGCTTCTTGTTTGCAAGGTTGTTCGGAATGGAGAACAACATCTATTTGCAGACCGGAGTCATCATGCTTATTGGGTTGTTGGCCAAAACAGCCATTTTAATCACCGAATATGCAACCGAACGGCGGCGCAAAGGAATGGGTATCGTCGAAGCCGCCTATTCGGCTGCCATAGCCCGATTCCGTCCCATCATGATGACTGTGTTGGCAATGGTATTTGGCATGCTTCCACTGATGTTCGCTTCGGGAGCCGGTGCGAACGGCAACAATACACTGGGCACCGGTGTTGTAGGAGGAATGTTTGTTGGCACGCTGGCGCTGTTGTTTATTGTCCCTACGATGTTCATCGCATTCGAGTATTTACAGGAAAAATTGCGTCCGGACTTTACGGCATCTGTCAGAACCTTGGATGTCTTGCCGGCATCGGAACGATAGAGTCAGTTTGCTTTCAGTGAGCGGATTTGTTTTTCCACATCGTAAGCGTTGTTGCGCAACTTGTCCTTGCGCAGGAACTCTTGTCGGTGGATGGAGTCCCGGGCTTTTTGCTGGCGGATGTATTCGTAAAACCGGTTTGCCGATGAATCGGGTGGGGAAGTGGTTTCCACCTTGTTTGCCGATGCAGGACGGACGATGCTGTCCGTATCGGAGGGGGGATAGACGGGTAACATCCGGTAGTAGGTGGGGAATTTCAGGCTGTCTTCGTGTGTGGGCTGGTAATCCTTGTATATCTTCCAGGCTTTCGCGTGCTTGCGGTTGTGCGCCAGCATCCGCCCGCGGGGCGTGAACGTATGGTAGATAAAGCCGGTGAAATCGAGGTTATTGATGCTGATTGATGATCCAAGCGATCCTGATGCCCGTTCGTACATCATCCCTGCCGAAGGAGGAAGGCTTTTTCCATACTCTTCGCGGGAGGATGCATAGGGATTGAGTTTCCAGTGTATTTCCCATTTCTTCGGACGCCCCAACACGAGCACATCATACACAGGATCTTCGCCAAACCGGGTCCAGATAGTATAAGGCTCGGCACGTATGTAGTCTGCCGCTTGTTTTACCCTGGTCGTATCGATCAGGCTGCGCGGGATGCCGATGTCTTTTTTGAACTCCATCCATGGTTTGTCCTGCGTGGCAGGCTTCAATTCCTCGTATTGGGGAGTTTCGCCTGCGCTGAAGTCGAATCGGATCATACGCACGGCCTCTTCATTCAGGCGGATTTCAACTTCTTCCCCGTTTTGTTGGGCATATACGGGCTGTATGCCAATCATGGCGCACAGAGCAACAACTGTCAAGTGGTTTTTCATTCGGTTTTCCGTTTTTATTTTACCCTGCCGCCCTGCATCCACATCCGTTGGTAATAAGGATCGTCCAAACTGCTTATTATCACTCCACGACTATTGCTGGCATGTATGAAACAGTTGTTCTTGAGGTAGATGCCCACGTGAGTGGCTTTCCGTTTGTTCTTCCCGTTATGAAAGAACACCAGGTCGCCTTCTTTTAGCTTGTTCTTGTGTATTTTCCGGCAGTTCTCTTTCCGTTGTTCGTCAGAATTCCGTTTCAGTTGCTTGTAGTACACCGCGTTGTATATATTGCATGTCAGTCCCGAACAGTCTATCCCCCGGCGTGAAATTCCTCCCGCCCGATAGGGCACCCCGATCCATTTGGCAGATTCTATGTACAGGCGGTGGTTGTCTTTCAAATCAATGTCCATGTTCAGGCGTACGGCAGCCTGTGCCAGTTCCTGGTAATTATAATGTGGGGCACGTGTGCCACATGAGGACAACAAGACACACAAGAATACCCCTGCCGCAACGCATATATGTCTTAAATGTATTCCAGGCATGAATGGTGGTTCGGTTTCACGTTTTAGGCAAAAATAATAAAATGAGCAGTACATTATCGGAAGCGTACTGCTTATTTTGGGTTATTTATAAGTTGATGACGGATATTACAGCTGCGTACCTAATGCATCTTTCTCCATCCCGGCTTCGAAATAGGCTTCTAGTTCCCTCTTTGCATCATCCGTGACAGGGGCTATGTCGCGGATGATTTTCCCATGTTCCAGCAGGGCGATGCGGGTACTGATTTCCACCGTGTGCAGCAGGTTGTGGCTGGATACAAGGACGGTGGCTCCCGTTTCTTGGCTGTATGCTTGAAGCAGATGCTTCAGTACCAATTGTGAACTGGGGTCAAGAAAGTTGAACGGCTCATCCAGCACCAGTACCTGCGGGCGGTTGAGCAAAGCAGCCACGATGCCGGTCTTCTGCTTGTTGCCTGCCGAAAGGTTTCGGATGAGTTTTTTTTGCCCTAATATTTCCCCGTTCATGAAGCGCCCGTAGGGAGTCAGTCGTTCGTTTACATCCTCCCTGTCAAGATTGCACATCTTGCCTACGAAATAGAAATACTCTTCGGGTGTGAGGTAGTCTATCAAAAAACTTTCGTCCAAATAGGCACCGGTATATTCCTTCCATTGCTCGCTCCGGTTTACCCCGATGTCTCCTATGCATACGTTTCCTTCGTCTGCTTTCAGCAGGTCGAGGACAAGGCGGAAGAGGGTGGTCTTTCCTGCGCCGTTGTTTCCAACCAATCCCCATATTTCTCCACTGCGGATGGTATAAGAGTCTATATCGAGGACATTTTTTTCGCCGTATATTTTCTTCAGTCTTTCGATTGCTATTTCCATTGTTTTATCTGTTACAGGTTAGTATGTTTTGTCCTTGCCTTTTTGGGTAGTTATTTAGCGTGTATTCCTGAATCCTTCCATATTCCGGTACCTGCGCTTCATGAGCCTTTTGTAAATGTTGCGTATCCAGAAACGGTGGGTGAGGAAACCGGCCAGTCCCAACACCCCCATGGCGATGCAGGCTGACGTACCACCCAGAAGCAATTCCAGCCCTTTGTGGATGACCAGGGGAAAGGTAAACGCGGCGATAATAATGACCGACTGGTAGGCGTTGTCACTCCGCTTTTTCCCTATCAGACCTGTGTTGAGGGGGGCTGTCCTGTTGTTGTAGACCGCCATTTGCATCATGACAGCAAAAATAATTCCCATAGTAAACAGGAGGTAGGACACTGACATGAGCAAGGATACGGTTTCTTTGTATACCGGCACCAAGCAGCAGGCGAACGGTATGGCAAGGAAGATGCACTGCAGGTAATATTTTGCACGGAGCATGTTGTAGATACTTTCCTTGCGCACCATTAATCCATCGATGTAATTTCCTTCCACTGACATGGTTTGTCCCAGCATGGTCAACCCCAATACGCTGTAACAGTACAAGCAGATAAAGTTGTTCATATATCCGCTTTCGTAAATGTCGTATGACAGTGCCAAGGCAAAAAGCACAATAATCAGCATAAATCCCCAAAACTGGCTGCGCGGGGTCTTGTTGCGGAAAATCATCTTCAGTTCCAGACGCATGTATTCGCCCACGTTACCGTAACGGTCGAAAAAACTGTAGCTGTTGAGGTACCTGATA
Source organism: uncultured Phocaeicola sp. (assembly GCA_964488405.1). Taxonomy (GTDB): domain Bacteria; phylum Bacteroidota; class Bacteroidia; order Bacteroidales; family Bacteroidaceae; genus Phocaeicola. The sequence continues at coordinate 8,407 of CAZAUU010000025.1, read as the reverse complement.
TTCGTATCTTCCGTGCGCGACAGTTCACTGTAGACAAAATGCAGTTGCACCTTGTAGTTGATGGCTACCAGCAGGCAAATGGCTGATGCCACGCTGATGAAAGCCAATGGATTCCAAAGGATGAACCCTTCGGCCAGGTTCATGGTGAAAGTGCTTACCCAATGCGTGCCGGGCAGGAACTCCAACAATGCCAGTATCCCGTAAACGGGCAGGCTCCAACATATATAGACAAACTTTTGGCGTTTCAGCACGCGGATCAACATACTCCAATAACCGTTCATTACACAAAGCAACCAGATGCCGATGGCATAGCCCATCACACCAGCCGCACCGTAAAAGCGGGTAATGGTGAGCAAGGCAAATGGTATGAACAGAAAGAGCCAGAACAGGTTGAAGACATTCATGCCATCGCGCAACAGGAATATACCCATCACTTTCCTTTTGGGGACAGGAAGCAACATGAAGGGTTTGACAGCCTGTACCGGTGTGGGGAACAGGAACCGCACCAGGAAGTCGAGCAACAACACTATGGTCAATCCTTTGTTTAAGATATGGTAAGGTTCCATGTTGGGGAACTCATCGGAAAGAGTGAAAGACAGCAATACCCCGAAAAAAAGGAGGTATACTGCCCAAAATGCAAATCCGGCGTAAACCATAACCTTGGCGAAACGGTTTTTCTCGAACATCGGGCTTCGCCTGGCATCCAGCTTTTGCAGTTTTTGTATAGTGGAATAAAGCCGTGGCATAATGTCTTGTCATTGGGTACTGTTGGAAGTCATGCTTACCTCGATGCGGTTTTTTTGTGAGATAAGCTCCCGGGCGAACTGTTGCAGGTCTGTTCCTGAAATACTGTTTACCAGGTCGGCATATCCTGTCTGCGTATCCATATCTTCCCAGAAATAGTTGTAAAGCTGGTTCATCCAATAGCCGTTCTCTTTCTGGTTGGCTTCATAGGTTTTCAGCATGTACTCTTTTACTTTGTCCAATTCTCCTGTTTTGGGACCGTTGTCGATAAGGTCGTTTATACCTTTGTCTACCAAAGCACTCATCGCATCCCGTTTTTCCGGGTCGGTATCGAAATAGATTTGCAGTACGGCCTTTGGCTTCGGGTATTTGCTGAGATTGCCTTGTACGATTACGCCGTAGGATGCTCCTGCTTCTTCGCGTATGGTTTCAGTATATTCCATGGTAAGAAGCTGCGAAATCATGCCCATCATCAGCTTGTTTTTCAATGTATAGTCGCAAATCCCGCTCTGTACGATGAACACGGTTGCCTTGTGTGTCTGCAAATCTTTATAGAAAATGTTTTTCCATTCGCCTTCGCGGATATCTGTGTGCGTATCACGGAAACTCTCTTTGCGACCGGTGGCAGGCAGTCCGCCGATATATGTTTCCAGCAAGGGAATGGCGGTTTCCGTATCGATGTTGCCCACGAATATGAAAGTGAAGTCGCCTGCATCCTTGAACCGGTCGTGGTACATGTCCATGATTTTCCGGTAGTCAATGTGATCCACCATTTCAGCTTTCAGGCGCAGGGCACGGGGATGGTCGCCGTACAGCATCCGCGTTATACTGTCGCCCAATGCCGTTTCCGGGTTGGCCTCTTGATTGGCAAGCTGTGCTTTCAGGCGCGACTTGAACGATTCGAACGCGGCTTCATCCGTGCGTGGTGCGGTGAAGGTGAGGTAGGTAAGCTGGAGCATGGTTTCCAGGTCCTTTGGCGAGCATCTCCCGTCTACTCTTTCACTGAGTATGCGTACGGAAGGAGAAACCGATGCGACTTTGCCCGCCAATGCCTTTTGTAAATCGGTGGCACTAAAGTTGCCCAATCCGCCCACGGAAACAACATCATCTAACACATCAAACTGCAAGGCGTCCGTATCATCGAATAACGAGTTCCCTCCTGCACTGAAAGCCAGCATCCGTATTTCGTCTGCTTTGAAGTCCGTTGGTTTCAATACGGCACGCACGCCGTTGTCCAACGTTAGGATGGTCGACCCGAACGGACCTTTTCCCGTGCTGGCCACTTTGCCTGCCACAGGCATTTCTTTTAGCAAAGGCTCGTCCGAAACCTGATCTACATAGGCTTCCAATTCCTCTGCACTTACTTCTTCTAATATTAGTTTAATATCCGCTTCGGTAGGATATTCCATATCTGCTTTGTCGGGGCAGAAGAGTGCCACCACTTGGTTGGTATTGCCCACCAATTGTCGGAACAATCCGTTGACAGCATCCAATGGAATGCGGGGTACCATTTCTGTCATAATGGCATATTCGTCGGCTACGCTCGGAATAGGTTCTCCGTCAATGAAATTGGCTACATATTGGTTTACGAACTGGCTGTTTTTCATCTTGTCGCGTTCGTTGTATGCATTTTCCAGCGAACGCAGATAGTCTGCCTGAGCACGCGCATATTCACTGGCAGTGAATCCGAAACGGCGTACACGTTCCATCTCGCGTAATAATGCTTTCAGTCCGCTGCCGATGCCGTCTTCCTTGCAGTAGGCAATGCCGGCGAATGCTTTCTTTGTTTTGGCAAGGATAAAGTCCATATCGCCCGTCCCGGCATTGATGAAGGGCGGGTTGGCAGCCTGCAGTATCTCGTCCAAGCGGGCGTTCAGCATGTTTTCTATGGCATAGCACATGTAGACATATCCCAGATAGGATGTAGTATTCTTCATTTCGGAAGGGAACGGATCGTGCTTGTGCAGTACAAGTACTTCGCATACCGTCTGTTCCTTATCCTTGTTGATGGAAACAATCGGCTCCGTGTTGTCCGATACGGGGTAATAATGGCGTTCGGCAGGGTAGGCAGGCATCTGTATCGAGCCGAACAGTTCCTTGATTTTCATTTCGATTTGATCCACGTCAATGTCACCCACTACGATAATGCCCTGTAGGTCGGGGCGGTACCATTTTTCGTAATAGTCGCGCAGGTCTTGATGTGGGAAGTTGTCCACCACTTCCATTGTACCGATGGGCAGGCGAAAGGCATATTTGCTCCCGGCAAAGATGGTGGGGAATGCCGTTTCGTACATGCGCATCATGGCTCCCGTGCGGCTGCGCCATTCTTCGTGGATGACACCCCGTTCCTTGTCTATTTCCTGTGGGTCGAGGGTCAGGCCGTCTGCCCAGTCGTACAGGATGAGCAGGCAGGAGTCGACGATGCCTTCACGGGTTACCGGCACATTACTGATGTTATACACCGTTTCATCCACTGATGTATAAGCATTCAAGTTAGTGCCGAATTTCACACCGATGGATTCTAAGTATTCCCGTAGGCTGTTCCCGGGGAAATGCGTAGTGCCGTTGAAACACATGTGCTCCAAGAAATGGGCAAGCCCGCGTTGGTTGTCTTCTTCAAGGATGGACCCTACCTTTTGGGCAATATAGAAGTCAGCCTGTTTGGCCGGCAATTCATTGTGGCGGATATAGTAAGTCAATCCATTCTCCAATTTGCCTGTTCGTACATCCGGATCAGTGGGGATTATGGATAGCTGTTGTGCGAACACACCTGCCGCACTTCCGCCCAGGAATATGGCAAAGAAGATATTTTTGAGAAAGTTCTGCATAGTTCTAATAATAAAATGAAGGTGATTCGGTTCCGGTTGGTGTTGGCGGTCACCAAGGCCGCAACACCAACCGGACAGGTTAAAGCAACCCGTTTGCCGAGAGGTAACGCTCTACCTCGATTGCGGCCATACATCCGCTTCCTGCCGCTGTGATGGCTTGGCGGTAGTGTGGGTCGGCTACATCGCCTGCGGCAAATACGCCCGGGATTCCCGTACGCGGTGTCCCGGCTTCGGTCATGATGTATCCCGTCTCGTCAGTTTTTACCCATGGTTTAAAAATGGCTGAGTTAGGTTGATGTCCGATGGCGAGGAAGAATCCATCAATGGATACATCATAACGTGTTTCATCGGGTTCTCCCATGCGTTTCACCACATGCATACCTTCTACGCCGTTTTCACCGTACAAGCCTACGACATTGTGTTCGAAAAGCACTTGGATGCGGGGATGAGACAATACACGCTCCTGCATGATCTGCGTAGCACGCAGATAAGGCTTACGTACTACCATGTAGACTTGGCTTGCCAATCCGGCGAGGTAAACGGCCTCTTCGCACGCTGTATCCCCTCCTCCTACCACGGCTACTACTTTCTTTCGGTAGAAGAACCCGTCACAAGTGGCACATGCGCTCACACCCATTCCGGCATATTTCTTTTCGTCTTCCAATCCTAAATATTTGGCAGTGGCACCGGTTGAGATGATTACCGTATCGGCTGTAAGCTCTTTTCCGTCATCGATGTGGAACTTATAGGGAGCCTTGTCCAGATTCACTTTCGTGACAATACCTGGACGGATGTCGGCACCGAAACGTTCTGCCTGCTTATGCAGGTCGTCCATCAATACCGGTCCGGCCACCCCTTCCGGGTAGCCGGGAAAATTTTCTACTTCGGTCGTAATTGTCAGTTGCCCGCCCGGTTGGATACCTTCGTACAATACGGGGGCAATGTTGGCACGGGCTGTATATATTGCTGCCGTATATCCGGCAGGACCCGATCCGATAATCAGGCATTTTACATGTTCTGTCGCCATAGTTATTATGAATTTAATGTCATTTTTGTTTTTCCCTTATTTGACAAGGGAATAATCAATATGGTGACAAAGGTAATTCTTTTTCCTGAATAACCGTATCTTTGTTTTGATTAAATGTAATATCCTGCTTGATAGCTTAAGAATATAAATAAAAAGAGTCTTGACATGAGAATTTTCCATATCAAGACTTTTTATCAAGTATTTACAGATAACAAATTAAGCTTCTTCTGCCACTACTTCGAAAGGTATTTCTACAGAGACTTCCTTGTGAAGTTTTATGATTGCCTTGTATTGACCTATTTCTTTTACTTGATCTTTTACAAAGATAATCTTGCGGTCAATATTGTGACCCAATTTAGCCAATTCATCTGCAATTTGGATGTTGCCTACTGAGCCATAAATAACACCTTTTGCGCTTACCTTTGTCGGAATGGTCAATGTTATACCTTTCAATGCTTCTGCAATAGCTTCAGCATCTTTCTTGATTTTTTCCAGTTTGTGTGCACGTTGTTTCAACTCTTCTGCCAGCATTTTCTTTGCAGACGGTGAAGCAATCACAGCTTTGCCTGTCGGAATAAGATAATTCCGCCCATAACCAGACTTAACGGTTACAATATCGTTCTTGTAACCCAAGTTCATGATATCTTCTTTTAAAATTATTTCCATAATCTTACCCTCCTTTTATTTCATCATATCTGTTACATAGGGCAGTAAAGCCAAATGACGGGCTCTCTTAACAGCTTGTGCGACACGACGCTGAAACTTCAATGAAGTACCTGTGATACGACGAGGAAGAATCTTGCCCTGTTCGTTTAAAAACTTTTTCAAGAATTCAGGATCCTTGTAATCAATATATTTAATGCCATTTTTCTTGAAACGGCAATATTTCTTTTTCTTAACGTCTACCGAGGGTGGAGTTAAATATCTGATTTCCGATTGTTGCTGTGCCATAATTAGTTTTCCTCCTTTTTAGCTGATTTTAAACTTCTTCTCTTTGCAGCATACTCTGCAGCATATTTATCCATTCTGAAAGTCAAGAAACGGATAACACGTTCATCACGACGGAAATTTGTTTCCAATTTAGCGATCACCGATGGTTCTGCCTTGAATTCAATCAACTGATAGAAACCTGTGGATTTCTTTTGGATTGGATAAGCCAACTTCTTCAAGCCCCAGTCTTCTTCATTGATAATCTCGGCACCATCCTGGATAAGGAGAGCCTTGAATTTCTCTACCGCTTCCTTCATCTGGGTATCAGATAAAACGGGAGTTAAAATGAAAACGGTTTCGTATTGATTCATACTATTCGTTGTTAATTAATGATTAATAATTTTTTATTGCGGCGCAAAATTACAACATTTTCTTTAAAGTACAAATATTTAATCTTTTTTGTTTCTGGTATTTTACACGGTTAATCCTGTTCCGGAGTTATGAGCTTATAGCCTTTTCCGTGGATATTGATAATTTCAATGGAGTCATCTTCTTTCAAGTGCTTGCGCAATTTGGTGATATAAACATCCATGCTGCGTGCGTTAAAGTAATTGTCATCTATCCAAATAGTTTTCAATGCAAAATCACGCTGGAGTATTTCGTTGGCATGAGCACAAAGCAGTCCCAGTAATTCCGATTCTTTTGTGGTCAGCTTGGTCTGCTTGTCGCCGATAGACAGGATTTGTTTTTGGGTATCAAAAGTGAAACGGCCAATTTTATACAGGTTGCTTTCCTTGTTCCGTTTACCACGTACACGGCGTAAGATGGCTTCAATGCGGAAAGTCAACTCTTCCATACTGAACGGCTTTGTGATATAATCGTCCGCCCCGATCTTGAATCCTTCTAAAATATCTTCTTTCAATGTCTTAGCCGTAAGGAAAATGATGGGTATTTCTGCATTTGCCTGACGAATCTCTTGAGCAAGCGTGAACCCGTCTTTTTTCGGCATCATTACATCCAGTACGCATAAGTCGTACTTGTTTTTCAAAAAGGCCTTATACCCCGCATCTCCATCTGGAAACAGTTCTGCCGAATAGCCTTTTGCTTGTAAATATTCTCTCAACAACATGCCAAGATTCTCGTCATCTTCGCATAACAAAATACGCAATTTTTCATCCATGGTTATTCTTCTTTAAATAATGGTATTACAATAATAAATTTAGTACCTACATTCAGCTCACTTTCGGCACGTATTGTCCCTTTATGGTCTGTAATGATTTTTTTTACATAGGCCAAGCCCAAACCGAAGCCTTTGACATCATGTAAGTTTCCGGTATGAACCCGATAGAATTTTTCAAATATCTTTTTCAGGTTTTCCTTTTTAATGCCGATGCCGTTGTCTTCAATCGATATGTGGAGTTTTCCTGATTCATTCCACGTACGAACCTTCAAATGAATGTTGACATCCGGCTTCTTGTATTTCAGGGCATTGTCGAGCAAGTTGAATATCACGTTTGTGAAATGCATCTCGTCAACACAGATAAATGGGTCGTCCGCATCCAAAGCCACATCCAATGTCCCATTGCAGTTTTCCACTTTTAACCTGAAAGTATTTGTTACGTTGTGCACCAACTCATTGGCATCCAGTTCCTTCTTTTTTAATGTAGTCTTTTGCCGTTCGAACATGGACATTTGCAACACTTTCTCTACTTGGAAACGTAACCGTTTCGTTTCATCATTGATTACGCCCGATATGTGTTTAAACATTGCGGGTGATTTGCCTACGGCAGGATCGTTTAACATTTGGGCAGCCAACGAAATCGTCGAAATCGGAGTTTTAAACTCATGCGTCATGTTGTTGATGAAGTCGTTCTTGATTTCCGTAAGCTTCTTCTGCCGGAAAATGATATAAATGGTGAAAATGAATGTGACCAGCAATACCAGTGTAAAAATGATGGAGGGAATCATAAAACGCACCGAGCTGAAAATATAATTGTCCATTGTCGGAAAAAATACATTCACGAATCCCATCTTTGCCGGAGGATCCTTTTCAAAAAGCAGGCGCGAATACACTTTCTCGTTATCATATTCATAATCAGAACACCGGTAAACTTCTTTCCCGTCCCGGTCGGTCACTGTAAAATGGTAGGGGATGTCCACCCCATTATTTTTCAATTCCGAATTCAAATAATAGTCCAACTGTTTGAAGTTGATACGCTCTTTCAGGGGTTTGTCACTCGCTGTGTATAAGATGTTATAAATCACTTCATCCAACAAAGCACGTTGGTACACGTAACGTTCTTTCAGGATTTCTTGCAAGTTGCGTGCTGTCTGCGGTATATTTTTCCCTGTGGAGATAATCACTTTTGGTACGCTGGAGGGACGGTTTATTATAGTCTTCCATTCGAAACTTGAGAATGTTCTTCCATCTGTGGAAGCCATCGTGTACTTCCTCCTGTGTTCTACCGTATTTTTGTCGCTGTCCGATGTTAAAGAACGCTCTCCGAACTGTTGTGAAATCATTGCTGCCCGTTCTGTTTCTGCAACATCTTTTTCCAAGTATTTTTTTGTTTCCACTAATTCCAGGTTATGCACTGCTTGGGCGAGACTACGTCCTACGTTTTCTTCGAACTGCTCCTTACGCATCTTGACCATCTCCTCAATATAGCTTACTTGTAAATAGAGCAAACTCAGGAAAGAAAGTCCCATCACTACACCCAAAATCCAAATAGTTGACTTTTTCATAAGAGCAAAATTAAATGCTTGCCTCATACGCTATACTTTAATTAACATGTTTTAATTCGGTATTCCTTTATATTAACGCAAACTGGAATTTAACATAGCAAAAAGCATATTTTACTCTTTATGAGCACTCAAT
>CAZAUU010000024.1:0-33065 GCA_964488405.1 uncultured Phocaeicola sp. | reverse complement strand
CACCGAAAGCTCACGTCTGACGGTGGAAAGTGCCCTTGCTCTGTCGCGCCGTCTGTTGGCGCAGTACATCGGCGCAGACACTGACGACATCGACGTGGCTTCTGCCGCAAGCGACTCGTTGCCACCGTCTCCTGCCACGCTCTACGCCGACCCGGCCATGTCGCTCGCCCTCACACCGGAGTACAACCTGCTGCAATCGCAACTGAAGGCTTCGCGCCTGCAATACAAGATGACCGTCGGCAAGAACCTGCCCACCGTGGCCATCGGAGGTGGGTATGTGTATGACAACTTCCTGGGATACGACCAGAATTTCTGGGCGGGCTTTGCCACCGTCAGTATCCCCCTCACGGGCTGGTGGGGCGGCAGCTACGATATCAAGCGTCAAAAGCTGACCGTGCGCAACGCCGAGAACGACCTGCACGACCGGAGCGACCTGCTAGTCATCCGTATGCAAAGCACGTGGGACGACCTGAACGAAGCCTATCGCCAGGTGCAGATAGCCTTGCGATCCATCGAGCAGAGCACCGAGAACCTTCGGCTCAACACCGACTATTATGCCGCCGGCACCAGCTCGATGAGTGACTTGCTCGACGCGCAGACCCTCTACCGCCAAAGCCGCGACAAGTATGTGGAAGCCTGGGCGCAATACGAGGTGAAGAAGCGCGAGTACCTCCAGGCCACAGGACGCTAAGGCGACAGTCTGATCACTGATTTGATTTTTTAAATGGTTTTATTATCTTTGCGGCCTATTTTAAAGGTAAAAGTTAAAAACAAGTAAAATCAAAAAGAGAAAAAGAAAGATGGACAAAGCAAGCATTGGAACGAACGCCGGTATCGTCTGGCGAATAATACATGAGCGGGGAGCGCTTATAAAATATGAAGAAGTAAAACAAATATCCGGACTTCCTGACCGTGATCTGAATGCCGCCATCGGGTGGCTGGCACGCGAAAATAAAATAGAGTTCAGCACAAACCCTGACGGGAATGAATTGTTTTTTACAGACGTGAATGTGTTTTTTTAAGTCTTTTATCCATGTCCGTAAAGGCATATCAAAAATGAAGATATGCCCTTACGGTTTTCTACGGGATGGATTTTTATTTTGTTTGTGTATATCCCTCATTCCACAATACATCGGTGACGCGCTTTCTCATATCACCTTGAATAAGAATATCGCCATCTTTGACAGCTCCCCCCGTACCACAACGAATTTTCAGCAGTTTACCTAATTCCCTCAAGTCGTTTTCCGTCCCTGTGAACCCCTTGACAACGGTAACGGTTTTCCCTCCCCTTCCTTTACGCTCGATGCCCACGCGCAGGGGTTGTCTATGTTTTTCGAGGGTAGTAGCCTCTTCCACACTTTCCTGTTCGTATTGAAAGTCGGGGTTAGTAGAGTACACAACGTTCAGCCTGTCTTTCCAATCGTTCTTTTTCATGCAAAATCGTTTTGAATATCTACAAAGTTAAACACATTTTTCTGCATTCTGCGCATAAATTTCAAATAAATGGCGTATTTTTGCATTGTCAGGAACGATATGATAAAAAAGGGAATAACAAAATTGTGTCAAAGACAAAACCTTTATGAAAATAATAGCAACAGGAATGAACTATCCCCAGCATTGCAAAGAACTGCATGCCACGGAGCCTTTGCCCGATAAACCGGTCATCTTCATGAAGCCAGACTCGGCACTGTTGAAAGACGGTAAACCTTTCTTCATTCCCGACTTCAGTGGGCAGATTGAATACGAAGCAGAACTGGTAATACGCATCTGCCGCTTAGGGAAGAGCATTCCCGAACGTTTCGCCCACCGGTATTATGATGCCCTGACAGTGGGAATTGATTTTACGGCACGCGACCTGCAAAGACAATATCGGGCAGAAGGAAAGCCTTGGGAGTTGTGCAAAGGTTTTGATGACTCGGCTGTTATCGGTGACTGGATACCCGTGGAGCAATTTGCCAATATACAGAATGTACATTTCCATCTGGACATAGACGGACAAAAAGTACAAGAAGGCAATTCGTGCGAGATGCTTTTCCCCATCGACCGGATTATTGCCTACATAAGCCGGTTCTGCACGTTGAAAATGGGTGACCTGATTTATACCGGTACGCCTGCAGGAACGGGACCGGTATCCATCGGCAACCATTTAGAGGGATACATAGAAGACAGAAAAGTACTTGATTTTTACACACGATGAAGATACGAACAGGATTTGGGTTCGATGTCCACCGACTGGTAGAAGGACGCGAGCTATGGTTAGGCGGAATCTGTATTCCACACAACATGGGACTGTTAGGACACTCGGATGCCGATGTGCTGATACATGCCATTTGTGATGCCCTGCTGGGTGCAGCGAACATGCGTGACATCGGTTTTCATTTTCCTGACACAGCGGAAGAATATGCACACATCGACAGCAAGATACTGCTGCGGAAAACCGTGTCACTTATCGCCACAAAGGGATACACAATCGAGAATATTGATGCGACAATATGCGCCGAACGACCCAAATTGAAAGATTATATACCCCGTATGCAGGAAATACTGGCACAAGTGATAAACATCAATGTGGAAGATATCTCCATCAAGGCCACTACAACCGAAAAATTAGGTTTCACCGGACGTGAAGAAGGCATCGCGGCATATGCCGCAGTACTAATCTCGAAAGGATGACACTTCTTTAAAGCAACAGTCCCAGAGAAAGAAGTATGCCGAAGAGGAACATATTGCGTGATGTTTCCCCCAAAACAGCATTCAGTGCCTTTCCTTTGTGTATGCGTGCCATACGCACGGTGGTCAAGATGTGAAGCAGAAGGTAAACTTCAGGCAAGATACCCGCCCAGAGTTTGCCCTGCCCGATAAAGTAAAAACATGCCCAGCATGCCATCAGCCCCAGCAGCAAGTAAAGGATAAGTCCGGCTTTGGATCCGAAACGCACCACAAATGTCTTCTTCCCGCTGAAAGCATCCTGGTCACGGTCGCGGAAATTGTTCACCACAAGGAGGGTATCGATGACCAGTCCGCATGCCACAGAGGCGATGGCAACGGAGAGGTTCCATGTGTGTGCCATAACATAATAGGTACATCCCACAGGTACGAAGCCGAAAAATACCAATACCAGCACATCACCCCATCCATAGTAGGCAAGTGTAGTATAGAGATAAGCGAAAACGATACAGGCGATACCTACCGGAATCATCTCCCACCCACTGTAGAAAAGCAGGAAAAAACCACAAAAGCAGGCCAGAAAAGTAATAACGGCAATGCCCCATTTCATGCCCTTGGGCGAAATCCAACCTTGTGCACAAGCACGTTCTGGCCCTATACGGTCTTCACGGTCGCTCCCTTTCAAGTAATCGTACAGGTCATTGATGAAATTCGCATCGATTTGCATTAGAAAAGCGAACAGGAAGCAAAGTATGGCAGGCATCATCTGGAAGCATCCGTGAGCGGAAGCCAGCGCACACCCGACCATGACAGGAATGGATGCCGCCGTCAGGGTTTTGGGGCGTGCCGCCAATATCCATGCCTGGATGAAGTGGGGCTTTACATTTCCGACCATGGTATTTTGTTTGTTACAAGGTTAATACGAAGAATTATTAATATATAATCTTTTTTCCCTGATGATACGGTACACCTCCGGATGCAGAAAGAAACGGGGATCTTTTCCATTGGCAAAGGCATGGCGGATAAAGGTGGAACTGACCTCGATGAGAGGTGTCCGCACTTCCTTCACATGATTTTCCGTATCCGGAATAAATAGCGTATGTCCCACCCGAGGATAGACCAGCACACGATAACGGCGTAGAATTTCATCCGATGCCTTCCAATGTCCGAACATCTCCCAATTGTCCGCCCCAATAATTAGTATGAATTCCCGTCCGGGGTACACTTCAGACAGACGATTCAAAGTATCGATAGTGTACGAAGGACAAGGCATGTCGAATTCAAAACCCGAAGCGCGGAAGCGCGGGTATTCCCTGACAGATGCTTCCACCATTTCCAGCCGAATACGGCCATCAAGCAAGTCAAGGTCTTTTTTAAACGGATTCTGAGGGGAAACAAGGAACCATATTTCATCCACGCCGCCGTATTCGCATACGTAATTGGCAAGAGCCAAATGACCGATGTGTATGGGATTGAACGTCCCACCGAAGATGCCCGTCTTTATAAGAGTCTTTTCCATTTGAAAAAATTTGCGGCTTGCCAGCCGGCCACAATCAGCATGGCAACAGCTATGATGTACTCTTGCACGGCGAAAGCATAAATCGCCACGGCAATGGCAACCAGCGCAATCAGTATCCCTACAATCATCAGGATACGCAATAGTTTTTTTTGATCTTTAGGCATAATACATGATTTTTTGGATTCCCTAAACAGTCAGCGGCACAAAAATTCCCGCACAGCTTCCCGCACTTGTTTTTGGGCTTTTTCTAATTCATCGTTTACCACGACCAAGTCGAATTTCGGGGCATATCCTAACTCGAATATGGCCTTTTCCACCCGTTTAGTTATGGTCTCAGACGAGTCAGTTCCCCGTTTCTCCAATCGCTTACGCAGCTCCTCGACCGAAGGAGGCTGGATGAAAACAGACAAGGCACGATCACCATAAAAACGCTTGATACGGCATCCACCTACTACATCCACATCAAACACGATGTTCTGTCCCTCGGCAAGCTGCTTTTCCACCTGCGATTTCAAAGTGCCGTAAAAACGGCCGGGATACACTTCCTCGTATTCTACAAATTCATCGTCCGCAATGCGCTGTTTGAATTCTTCGGGTGAGAGGAAAAAATATTCCACCCCATCCCGTTCCGTTCCACGAGGCAATCGGCTAGTGGCGGAAATAGAAAACCGCAGATTGAAATCCTGGTTCAACAAATAATTGATTATAGTCGACTTCCCGGAGCCTGACGGTGCCGAGAAGATAATAAGTTTACCGTTCATTCTCTTGTAAGTCTTTCTGATTCATGTTTCTTGTATGAAGGATACACTCATGTCACATGACATTCAACACCTGTTCCTTGATTTGTTCCAGTTCGTCTTTCATCTGCACCACGATGTTCTGCATCTCGGCATGATTCGACTTGCTTCCAGTAGTATTGATCTCGCGTCCCATTTCCTGGGCGATGAAGCCCAACTTTTTGCCTTGCCCATATCCGTCCGCAAGGGTTTCACGGAAATAGAGCAGATGGTTAGCAAGGCGTTGTTTCTCTTCGCTGATGTCCAGCTTCTCGATGTAATAAATCAATTCCTGCTCCAGGCGGTTCTTGTCGTAATCCACTTTCAGTGTCTTCTCCAACGCATCGGTAATACGTTCGCGTATCTTTGAAACCCGCTCTTTTTCATAAATTTCCAACGAATGGAGCAGGCGTTCAATATTGGCCACTTTCTCGATGAATTTCTGTTCCAATGCCCTACCCTCCTGCTTACGGAAATCCACCAAATGTTGCAAAGCCTCATCAATGGCCTGGCTTGCCACTTTCCACTCTTCATCCGAAAGTACCTGTACCTCCACCCGCGTCAACACGTCCGGCATGCGAAACAAGGTAGCGAACCAATCATTCGGCACAGGAATGTGATACGTTTCTGCCAGCACATTAATTTGTTGATAATAATTCTCCACCAAAGCCGCATTAATAGGTGTGGCATTGTCAGCAACGTCTTTTTCTATCCAAATTGAGAAATCCACCTTTCCCCTTTCCAATGCCTTCGAAATCCGATTGCGTATTTCCATTTCCTTTTCACGGTAAAGAGGGGCTATACGTGTCGACAAGTCAAGTGCCTTGCTGTTGAGTGATTTTATTTCAACGTTTATTTTTTTTCCACCGAACAATACGGTAGCCTTACCGTATCCGGTCATTGATTGTATCATACCGAATATCTTTTTACAACGCCTGCAAAGATACGAAATATCTCCCAACCCGCCAAACGGTTACAAATGGCAAATGTTAAAATTCACAGACCACAGTCACAGGGTTTCATTTTCATATCCGGACACAGAATACAGGCGCAGGATTCCCTCACCGAATAAATTTTCCAGATAAGTGAAAACTCAAAAAATAATCGTATATTTGCGCACTGTATCAGAAGGTGAGAAGATTATGTCGTGCATTTTACATATTGAAACCTCTACGGAAGTATGCTCGGTAGCTGTCAGTCAGGATGGGATTTGCATTTATTCAAAGGAAGATTTCGAAGAATCTTCGCATGCTGCCATGCTGGGTGTATACGTAGACAAAGCTTTGTCATTTATTGATAACCATGCCATTCCATTGGATGCGGTAGCTGTCAGTTGCGGTCCCGGTTCGTACACGGGGCTGCGTATCGGCGTATCGATGGCAAAAGGCATCTGCTACGGGCGTGATGTGCCACTCATCGGGCTTTCCACGTTAGAAGTGATGAGTGTGCCGGTATTGATTCGTGAAGAATTGCCGGACAATGCCTTACTTTGCCCTATGATTGACGCACGCCGCATGGAGGTATATACCGCTGTATACGACCGCGCTTTGCAGGTGAAGCATCCGACCTGTGCCGAGGTAATTGACAAACATACATACGATGATTTGCTTGCAGAGCATCCGGTGTACTTCTTCGGGAACGGTGCAGCCAAATGCCGCAACGAAATCGTGCACCCGAATGCAAACTTCATCGAGGATATCCATCCGCTTGCCAAATGGATGTTCCCTTTGGCGGAAAAAGCGATAGCGACAGCTGATTATAAGGACGTAGCTTATTTCGAACCTTTTTACTTAAAAGAATTTGTGGCTTCAAAGCCAAAAAAAATATTGTAAACAAATATCAGGAACCATACAAGACCTGATTCCTAAAAAAACGATATGGAATATAATACCCAACAAAGGAAATTACCGCTTCCCGAGTACGGGCGGAGTGTACAGAACATGGTAGACTATGCGTTGACTATCGCAGACCGTGCCGAACGCCAACGTTGCGCCAATACCATTGTAAATATCATGGGGGGCATGTTCCCTCATCTGCGTGACGTAAATGATTACAATCATAAGCTGTGGGATCATCTTGCCATTATGGCAGATTTCAAGTTAGACATTGATTATCCTGTGGAAGTGGTGAAGAAAGAAAGCCTGGAAATCAGCCCTGACCGCATTCCTTACCCGCAACACAACGTGAAATACCGCCATTACGGACGCTTTGTGCAAGAGTTGATTCTGATTGCGGCAAATTATCCTGAAGGCGAGGAACGCAAACGGCTCGTGCGCCTGATTGCTATCCAGATGAAAAAAAATTACCAAAACTGGAACAAGGACGGCGTGGAAGACCAGAAAATAATAGACGACCTGATAGAACTTTCAGACGGGAAAATCAGGCCGACCACGCAGGATGTGCATGTGAACGAACCACGCATTTTCCCACATCGGCGTCCAATGAACAACAACCGACAGACAAACAATAACCGCCAGGGTAACAGCCAACAGCGAAAGAGATACTAAAAAGCACGCAATATGTCATCATTTGTAATCGAAGGCGGATACAGGCTGCACGGGGAAATCGTTCCACAAGGAGCAAAAAACGAAGTGCTGGAGGTACTTTGCGCCACGTTACTGACCGATGAGGAGGTGACAATCTGTAACATTCCAAATATCCTGGACGTAAACAACCTGATTCAGTTGCTGCGCGATATGGGAGTGTACGTATCGAAAACAGGCATCGACACATATACTTTTCGTGCCGATGCCATTAATTTCGAGTATTTGGAAAGTGAAGATTTCCTTACCCGTTGTTCGCGCCTGCGCGGTTCGATAATGTTAGTAGGACCGCTAATCGCCCGTTTCGGACATGCCGTGATAGCCAAGCCCGGAGGAGACAAAATCGGACGCCGACGTCTGGACACTCATTTCTTCGGCATCCAAAAACTGGGAGCCACATTTGAATACGATGCAGAATTAGGAGTATTCCGCATCTCGGCTGATCATTTGAAAGGCGACTGCATGCTACTTGACGAAGCCTCCGTGACAGGTACGGCGAACATCATCATGGCTGCTGTGCTGGCAGAAGGAAAGACAACTATCTACAATGCCGCATGCGAACCTTATATCCAACAACTTTGCCGGATGCTGAACAGCATGGGTGCACAAATTTCGGGCATTGCCTCGAATCTGCTTACCATCGAAGGAGTAAAGAGCCTGAAAGGATGTACGCACCGTGTCCTGCCCGACATGATTGAAGTGGGAAGTTTCATCGGCATGGCAGCTATGACGGCAAGCGAGATTACAGTTAAGGAAGTATCATACGAAAACTTGGGAATCATTCCTGACAGTTTCCGCCGCCTGGGCATTTGTATAGAGCAACACGGAAACGATATATTTATTCCTGCCCAAGAACATTACCAGATAGAATCCTTTATTGATGGATCTATCATGACAATAGCCGATGCCCCTTGGCCGGGACTGACTCCTGACTTGCTGAGCGTAATGCTGGTAGTGGCTACACAAGCGAAAGGGAGCGTGCTTATCCACCAGAAAATGTTTGAAAGCCGCCTGTTTTTCGTGGACAAGCTAATAGATATGGGTGCACAAATCATTTTGTGTGATCCACACCGCGCCGTAGTCATCGGTCATGACCGCACCTTTCGCCTACGGGGAGGCAACATGACTTCACCCGACATCCGTGCGGGAATTGCCTTACTAATAGCTGCACTGAGTGCAAACGGCATCAGCCGGATACACAACATAGAACAGATAGACCGTGGATACCAATACATTGAACAACGGCTTTCGGCTCTGGGAGCACGCATCACACGCATAGAATAGAAAATAAGATGATCAGAAGAGAAGAGGTTTTCAAGATAGGCATCATCAACAGGCCACATGGGGTAAAAGGAGAAGTATCCTTTACGTTTACAGATGACATTTTCGACCGGGTGGAATGCGATTACCTTATCCTGTCGCTTGAGGGAATCTTGGTACCTTTCTTCATCGAGGAATACCGCTTCCGTTCCAACAACGTGGCATTGGTGAAGTTCGAAGATGTCAATACGTCCGAGCAGGCACGCAAGTTGACCAATACGGAAGTTTATTTCCCAAAGAAATACATGGACGGACAGGCAGAAAACTTCTCGTGGAATTTCTTTACAGGCTTTCGCGTAGAGGATATGCAGTACGGCTATTTAGGTGAAATTACGGATGTGGATGATACAACCCAAAATGTCCTGTTCGTAATAAAAAAGGACGGAAAAGAATGCCTGCTTCCCGCCCACGATGAATTCATTGTAGATTTGGATAGGGAGCAGAATGTTTTGAAAGTAAATGTTCCCGATGGGTTAATAGATTCGTGAAAGAGATGTAAAAAAGATATGATAGAAAAAAAAGGACGTAAGGCATTTTGGCATAACTTCAAGTTTAAATACAAACTGACCGTCATCAATGAAAATACGTTGGAGGAAGTAGTGGGGCTCCATGTATCCAAGCTGAACGGTCTGTCCGTCCTTCTGCTCTTTTGTGCGGTGATTTTCTTCATAGCTGCCATCATTATCGTATTTACCCCCCTGCGTAATTACTTGCCTGGATACATGAACAGTGAAATCCGTTCGCAAGTGGTGGCGAACGCCCTACGTGCCGATTCCCTGCAGGCAGCCCTCGAACGGCAGAACCATTATATAATGAACATACGCGACATCTTAAGTGGACAAATAAAGGCAGATACGGTACAGTCTATCGATTCGCTCACCTCCATCTGGGAAGAAGAACTGATGACACGCTCAAAAGAGGAAGAAGAATTTGTAAAACAATACGAGGAGAGGGAGCGCTATAACCTGACAACAGTGATCAGCGAAGGAATCGCAGATTTGATTTTATACCGTCCGGTACGCGGAGTGGTATCGGTACATTTCAATCCGGAAGAACGCCATTACGGTGTAGACATAAGCACCAGTCCAAACGAAAATATCCTATCGGTATTGGAAGGTACAGTAGTATTTGCCGGCTATACCCCCCAATGGGGTTATGTCATCCAGATTCAGCATTCCCAAAATCTTCTTTCGGTTTACAGACATTGCGGCTCACTTATTAAACAGGAAGGCGACCTGGTGAAAGGAGGGGAAAGTATTGCCCTGATAAGATCGGAGGAAGATAAACCCCACCTGCACTTCGAATTATGGCATAAAGGGAATGCGGTGAATCCGGAACAATATGTAGTGTTTTGATAAAAAACAGTGTATTATAACGTATGAAGAAAAAACAAATTGTAATATTAGGCTCTACCGGTTCCATCGGGACACAAGCTTTGCAAGTCATCAAGGAACATCCCGACCTGTACGAAGTATATGCACTGACAGCGAACAACAAAGCGGATCTCCTTGCCCTGCAGGCACGCGAGTTCCTTCCCGAAGCTGTAGTGATAGCCAACGAGGACAAGTACGCGGCATTGAAAGAAGACCTTTCCGACCTTCCCGTAAAAGTCTATGCCGGGAAAGATGCTTTGTGCCAGATTGTAGAATCGGAGCCTATTGACATCGTACTTGCAGCTATGGTGGGCTATGCTGGCTTACCTCCCACCATGAGTGCCATCCGTGCAAGGAAAACTATTGCCCTCGCCAACAAGGAAACACTGGTAGTGGCAGGAGAACTTGTCACCGCCTTGGCACATGAGTATCATACGCCCATCCTTCCCGTCGACTCTGAACATTCGGCTATCTTCCAATGCCTGGAAGCAAACAATCCCGTAACGAAAATTATCCTTACTGCTTCAGGAGGTCCTTTCCTTACCTATACAACAGACCAACTACATACAGCAACCAAAGAACAGGCGTTGAAGCATCCTACTTGGCACATGGGAGCCAAGATAACCATCGATTCGGCTTCGATGATGAACAAAGGGTTCGAGGTAATCGAAGCCAAATGGCTTTTCGGCGTACGTCCCGAGCAAATCGAGGTAGTGATACACCCCCAGTCGGTTATCCATTCGATGGTGGAATTCAAAGACGGGGCGGTAAAGGCACAATTGGGTGTACCCGACATGCGCCTGCCTATCCAGTACGCCTTTTCGTATCCTTACCGGATACCCTTGTCGGGCGAAAAACTGGATTTTTCAAAATACAACACCCTGACATTCGACAAACCCGATACGGAACGTTTCCGCAACCTGTCATTGGCATACGAAGCATTGCGTCAGGGAGGAAACATGCCCTGCATCCTGAATGCCGCCAACGAAGTGGCCGTAGCAGCTTTCTTGCAAGACAGGATTTCGTTCCTTGGCATGAGCGATGTCATCGAGAAAGCAATGAAGTGTATCTCTTTCATCCGCAATCCACGCTATGACGATTATGTAGCCACAGATGCCGAAACACGGCGTATCACAGCAGAAATGGTAATAAATGCAGGATTTTAACATCAAACGAAATATTAATAAAAAAAATAAGGCAACAAATGGAAACATTTTTGATTCGTACCATCCAATTAATCTTAAGTATTACGCTATTAGTGATTGTACACGAAAGCGGACACTTTCTATTTGCCCGTCTCTTCAAGATACGGGTAGAAAAATTCTATGTCTTTTTTAATCCATGGTTCACTCTATTCAAATATAAGCCGAGGCACAGCGATACGGAATACGGGATAGGCTGGCTCCCCTTGGGAGGATATTGCAAGATTTCGGGTATGATTGACGAATCGATGGATACCGAGCAGATGAAGAAGCCGCCCCAGCCGTGGGAATTCCGCTCGAGACCGGCAGGACAAAGACTATTGGTGATGATTGGGGGGGTACTGATGAATTTCCTGCTTGCCTTATTCATCTATTCCATGATTCTCTTCACGTGGGGAGAATCGTACGTCGCCCTGACAGATATGACCTACGGAATGAAATTCAACGATACGGCAAAAGAAATCGGTTTCCGGGATGGGGATATCCTGCTGAGTGCCGATGGGGAAAAGCTGACCCGTTACAATGGTGACATGCTACGCAGCATCGTGGAAGCACACGAGGTCGTAGTCTTACGCAACGGAAAAGAAAAAACCATCCTGATGCCTGAACTCAGCTTGTTGGACGTAGTAAAGGAAGAACCTATGTTCGTCAGCGTGTTCCAGCCCAATGTGGTTGACTCCGTATTTGCCGGAGGAGGTTTTGCCCAAGCAGGCATCCAACGTGGGGATTCGTTGTTGGCGTTCAACGGCGTGCCCATCCACTCGTGGAATGAATTTCTGGATCGGATGAGCCGCCTCAAAATGGAATGCGAACTGGCAGGCAACGCCACGGGCGAGTTTTCTCTTGTCTATTCACGTGCAGGTGTACGTGACACGGTAGGCATACATACAGATACAAACTTCAAGGTGAATGCTTACGGGGGTATGCTTCATTATAATGAAACAAATAGAGAATATGGTTTCTTCGAATCGTTCCCAGCTGGGATTACATTAGGAATCAACACGTTGAAAGGATATGTAAATGACTTGAAATACATCTTTACCGCCGACGGAGCCAAAAGTGTAGGAGGATTCGGGACGATTGGAAGTATCTTTCCGAAAGTGTGGGATTGGCAACGTTTTTGGGAAATGACAGCATTCCTCTCCATCATCCTTGCCTTTATGAACATCCTGCCTATCCCCGCCCTTGATGGAGGACACGTACTGTTCCTCCTGTATGAAATTATTGCCCGGCGCAAGCCAAGCGACAAGTTCTTGGAACATGCGCAAATGGTGGGTATGTTCTTGATTTTCGCCCTGCTCATCTGGGCAAATTTCAACGATGTGATGAGGTTCTTGTTCTAATTATTATCAAGGACGAAAATTGATACAATGCAGATATGAAAAGACAGGTTTTATGTTTAGGAATCATGGCAGGCATGACACTCTTACCTTTGCTTGCCCAAAAACGCCTACCCGGATACTTGCAGGCAGAAAAATTCACACAAGAAAAACTGAATACGATGTTGTTTTCTACAAAGGTCGACCCGCACTGGTTCCCTACGGGAAACAATTTCTGGTTTGAATACAAGACGGGGGAAGGGACATTCTGGTATGTGGTCGACCCTGACGCACGCCGGAAAACACCTTTATTCGACAGGGACGAACTGGCTTCCCAACTTACTGAAATCATGCACGATCCTTTTGAAGCACGCCATCTGCCTCTTCGCAACATGAAGGTGAAAGAAGACGGGCGCACTTTTACCTTCGATGTGGAGTCCTCGCAGGATGAGAAGCCGGAGAAGGATGATAAAGAGACTGACAAGCCGAAAAAGAAAATATTCTATTTTGCCTATGACTATACGGCCCGCAAATTGACCCGTCTTTCCGAAGAAGACAAAGAGCCTGAACGCCTGAAATGGGCTTCAGTTTCTCCTGATGGTCAGACGGTGATTTACGCCAAGGATTGCAACCTCTATCGCATGAGTATTGCCGATTACCGCAAGGCACAAAAAGACGAAAATGACAGCACTATCGTGGAAATCCAGTTAACCGACGATGGGACTGAACATTTCGGTTACGGCATTCCATACAGTCTATTGAACACAGACACGCTATGCAACGGTAAACGCCGGGATGTATGGGGGTATTGGTCGCCTGACTCAAGGTATTTCGCAACAGTGGTGACAGACGAACGCAAGGTAAAAGACCTGTGGGTCATCAACTCCATAGCTTCTCCCCGTCCCACATTAGAAACTTACCGTTACCAGATGCCCGGCGAAATGGAAGCTCCCGAAGACCATCTGTATATCTTCGACCTGACAACCAATGTACGGAAAGAAATCAATACAGCGGCATGGAAACACCAGATGCTGTTCATCGAATCCCGCCCGCAGCAAATGAAAGAGCGTGATGCCGAGTTCATCCCGGCCGTCTGGCAAGGAGACAACAACAGATTCTTCCTTACCCGCAGCAGCCGGGACTTGCACCGTATCGATGTATGCACCTATACAATAGGACAAGATTCCATCGTCCCTGTAGTGGAAGAGCGGATGAACACGTACCAAGAAACACGTCCTATACATGTGTTCGATGGGGGCAAAGAATTTATCCAGTGGAGTGAACGCGACGGGTGGGCACACCTTTACTTGTATGACGACCGGGGAAACCTGAAAAACCGCATTACAAAAGGCCCCTGGCACGTGGAGCGTGTGGTGAAAGTAGATCCGTCTACACGTACCATTTATTTCACAGCCAATGGGCGTGAGGCAGGCGAAAATCCTTATTACGAACATCTATACAAGGTAAATGCAGACGGAAGCGGATTAAAACTCCTGACCGAAGGTGAATATTTTCACGAAACAGAGATGGATGACGATGCACGTTTCGTGGTCGACAATTATTCGCGCGTGAACACCATACCGCGTGCCACCTTGATAGACCGCAACGGGAACAAGGTCATGGATCTTCAGGAAAGCGACTTCTCCCAACTCTTTGCTGCCGGCTACCAATTCCCCGAGCTATTCACGGTGAAGGCTGCAGACGGAGTGACCGATCTCTATGGGGTGATGTATAAGCCGTATGACTTCGACTCCACGAAAGTATACCCAATCATCGACTATGTTTATCCAGGACCGCAGGTGGAAGCTGTTTATTATCCCTTCACCCGTATGAGTGTACGTACCGACCGCCTTGCCCAGGCAGGGTTCATTGTTATTTCAGTAGGCCAACGTGGAGGGCATCCCAGTCGGTCGAAATGGTATCATAACTACGGATACGGGAACATGCGCGACTATCCTCTTGCCGACCATAAGGCAGCGGTAGAACAGCTTGCCGCCCGCTATCCGTTCATCGACATAGACCGGGTGGGCATCCACGGGCATTCGGGTGGAGGATTTATGTCCACGGCGGCGATTTTCCAGTACCCCGATTTTTATAAGGCGGCCGTGTCGTGCGCCGGGAACCACGACAACCGAATCTATAACCGATGGTGGAGCGAAACGCATCATGGCGTAAAGGAACAGGTAAACGAACAGGGCGATACGACTTTCATTTATAAAATTGCCACCAATCCCGAGATAGCCAAGCAGCTGAAAGGCCATCTGATGTTGGTGCACGGAGACATAGACAATAATGTACATCCTGCAAACACTATCCGTGTAGCAGATGCACTCATCCGTGCCGGCAAACGTTTCGAGATGCTTATCTTACCGGGGAAGCGCCACAGGTTCGACGACATGAACGAATATTTCTATTGGCGCATGGTAGATTTCTTCTCACAATATCTAAAAGGTGAAAAAGAAGATACGGTAGATATTCCGCGACGGTAATTTCCCTGTCCTGTTTGTGGCAGGGGCATAGCATTACCCCGTATCTCGTTTTTTTATATTATTTTTGCATCCACATCAAAAGAGGATTACAGATTATGAATAAGGCAATTATTACGGTAGTAGGAAAGGATTCGGTGGGCATCATCGCAAAAGTATGCGCGTATTTGGCAGAAAACAACATCAACATCCTGGATATATCACAGACAATCGTACAAGCGTATTTCAACATGATGATGATTGTAGACGTGACGAATATGGAAAAACCTTTCGAACAGGTATCCAATGAATTGTCGGAGGTAGGAACCGTTTTAGGTGTACAGGTGAAATGCCAACGCGAGGAGATTTTCGACAAGATGCACCGGATTTAAAGAATATAGTCTTACAGGATTGACAAACAAAACAGGCTTATGATCAATATATCGGAGGTTCTCGAAACCAATAAAATGATTGAGAAGGAAAATCTGGATGTACGCACTATCACTATGGGTATCAACCTATTGGAATGTGCCGACCACAATATAGAGATTCTTTGTCGGAATATTTATGAAAAGATTACCCGCCTTGCCAAAGACCTGGTGAAAACGGGAGAAGACATATCAAAGGAATATGGCATTCCTATCGTAAACAAACGTATCTCTGTCACTCCGCTTTCACTCGTAGGAGGCACTGCCTGCCGGACTTCCGATGACTATGTACAAATTGCACGCACATTGGATCGCGCCGCAGAAGAGCTGGGCGTGAACTTCATCGGAGGCTATTCGGCTATCGTATCCAAAGGCATGACACGAAGCGATGAACTACTAATCCGATCTATCCCTGAGGCAATAGCCTGTACAGAAAGAATATGCAGTTCGGTGAATGTCGGTTCTACCAAAATGGGCATCAACATGGATGCAGTGAGGCTCATGGGTGACATTATCAAGGAAACGGCCCTGAAAACAGCGGAACACGGCTCGATGGGATGCACCAAGCTGGTTGCGCTTTGCAATGCACCTGATGACAACCCTTTCATGGCAGGCGCATTTCATGGGGTATCAGAAGACGACGCCGTCATTAACGTGGGCGTCAGTGGACCGGGCGTAGTAAAATATGTACTTGAACAGATACGTGATGCCAACTTCGAAATTTTATGCGAGACGATCAAACGCACTGCATTCAAGATTACCCGTGTAGGGCAACTGGTAGCCCAAGAGGCTTCACGACGCTTAGGAGTACCGTTCGGCATTATAGACTTGTCTCTGGCACCCACTCCCGCCATCGGCGACAGTGTGGCAGGTATCCTGCAAGAAATCGGGGTGGAACAGCCGGGGGCTCCGGGCACTACAGCTGCCCTGGCCTTACTGAATGACCAAGTGAAAAAAGGAGGAGTAATGGCTTCTTCGTACGTAGGAGGGTTGAGCGGGGCGTTTATCCCGGTCAGTGAAGACCAAGGCATGATCGATGCCGTAGAAACAGGTGCACTCACGATTGAGAAACTCGAAGCAATGACTTGCGTGTGCTCGGTAGGACTGGACATGATCGTCATTCCGGGAGATACCCCGGCAACTACCATCGCAGGAATTATCGCAGACGAATCCGCCATCGGCATGATTAACCAGAAAACCACAGCAGTGCGTATCATCCCTGCCATAGGCAAGCAGGTAGGGGATACGGTTGAATTCGGCGGACTATTGGGCCATGCACCCGTGATGCCTGTCAACCCATTCAGTTGCAAAGCCTTTGTGAGCCGGGGAGGACGCATCCCCGCACCGATTCACAGTTTCAAGAATTAAAGGGAATATGGCAGGCTACTTGGACGAACTGAATAAAAGTCAGCGCGAAGCGGTACTTTATACCGATGGCCCGTCGCTCGTGATAGCAGGTGCCGGATCTGGAAAGACACGGGTATTGACTTACAAGATAGCCTATCTTTTGGACAATGGTTACGAACCATGGTCTATCCTTGCCCTGACTTTCACCAACAAGGCGGCACGTGAAATGAAATCCCGCATCGCCAGCCAGGTTGGAACAGAACGGGCACGTTACTTATGGATGGGTACATTCCATTCTGTTTTCTCACGTATCCTACGTGCAGAAGCGGAACGGATAGGTTTTTCCCCCCGTTTCACCATTTACGATGCAGCAGACTCAAAAAGTCTTATCAAAGCAATCATCAAAGGAATGCAGCTGGATGATAAGGTTTACCGCCCAGGATTAGTGCAAAGCCGCATCAGTAGTGCAAAAAACCATTTGATATTGCCCGAAGCATACGCTGCAAATGCCGAACTGTATCAGAACGACCTTGAGTCCAAGGTACCCGCACTGCGCGATATTTACCTGCGTTATCAGGAACGCTGCCGCCAAAGCGATGCCATGGATTTCGATGATTTACTGACATATACATTCCTGCTTTTCGACAAATACCCGGATGTTTGCGAAAAATATGCCTCACGTTTCCGTTATGTACTGGTAGACGAGTACCAGGATACCAACTATGCCCAACATCGCATCGTGTGGCAACTGACCGGAAAAAACCGACACGTATGCGTAGTGGGTGATGATGCCCAAAGCATCTACTCATTCCGGGGTGCCAACATCGACAACATCCTGAACTTTACCCGGCTGTACAACGAGGCTCGTCTTTTCAAGTTGGAACAGAACTACCGCTCCACGCAGACCATCGTAAATGCGGCCAACAGCCTGATTGCCAAAAACCACGGTCAAATACACAAGGAAGTGTTTTCGGAAAAAGCCGAGGGTGACCCCATTCCCGTATTCAAAGCATACAGTGATGTGGAAGAAGGGGACATCGTAGCAGGCAAGATCGCACGGGATGCAGCAGGAGAAAAATACGGGTACAATGATTTCGCCATCTTGTACCGCACCAATGCGCAAAGCCGTATCTTCGAGGAGGCCTTGCGCAAACGCGGAATCCCTTACCGGATATACGGCGGACTGTCCTTCTACCAACGGAAGGAAATAAAGGACATCACAGCCTACTTCCGCCTGGCAGTAAATCCACACGATGAAGAGGCCTTCAAGCGTATCATCAACTATCCGGCAAGGGGTATCGGTGATACGACCCTGAACAAGATCATTGATGCGGCCACACGGACGAACGTCAGCCTATGGCAGGTATTGGAAGATCCTTTAAGCTTCGGTCTGTCGCTTACCAAAAGCATCCATACCAAACTGCAAGGTTTCCGTGAGTTGATAGAGGGTTTTGCCAAAGACGCTTCGCACAGGAATGCCTATGAGGCAGGAGGAGACATTGTGCGCCGTTCGGGCATCATCAAAGAAATATACAGCGACCGTTCACCGGAAAACCTGATCCGACAAGAAAACATTGAAGAACTGATTAACGGCATACACGACTTCTGTGCCAGCCGTGAAGAAGAAGACAATCCGCACACCCTGCTTGCAGACTACCTCTCCGAGATATCACTTCTTACCGACCAGGACGATGAATCTGGTGAAGAAAAGGACAAAGTGACACTGATGACCATCCATTCGGCAAAGGGATTGGAATTCCGGAATGTATTTGTCGTAGGACTGGAAGAAAACCTTTTTCCGAATTCGATGGTATCCGAATCGCCCCGCCAATTAGAGGAAGAACGGCGTCTGTTCTATGTGGCAATCACCCGTGCCGAAGAACACTGCTATCTTTCGTTTGCCAAGGCGCGTTTCAAATACGGGCGCATGGAGTTCAGTACGCCAAGCCGTTTTCTAAAAGACATTGATGTACGCTATCTGAAACTGCCACAAGACGAGATGCCTACTATCGAAGCGTCCCGCTTCGCAAAGGCTGTCCCTCCACGCAAGTTGCACAAACTGTCCACACTCCCTATCACCCCAACTCCTGCCCCCACACCCGGCCCGGTAAATGCCGGTATATCGGCAGGGCAAACAATCGAGCATGAACGCTTCGGTATCGGCGAAGTAATTAAGGTAGAAGGAACGGGCGACAACTGCAAGGCAACGGTACAGTTCAAACATGTCGGCATCAAACAGTTGTTGCTGAAATTTGCGAAATTTAAAGTCATTAGTTAGTAGACAAGATGATTGTCGATTGTCAAACTCCACAAACATGTTAGATATCCAAAATGTACCTTCACCCTGCTACGTGATGGAGGAAGAACTGCTCAGGCGGAACCTGAGCCTGATAAAGTCGGTGGCTGATTGCACCGGAGTGGAAATTATCCTTGCCTTCAAGGCATTCGCCTTATGGAAGTCGTTCCCGATTTTCCGCGAATACATCACCCACACTACGGCAAGTTCGGCCTACGAAGCCCGCCTTGCATTCGAAGAATTCGGGAGCAAGGCACATGCTTATTCACCTGCATATACGGATACAGACTTCCCTGAGTTCCTGAAATACTGCAGCCATCTCACTTTCAATTCCCTGTCGCAATTCGAACGGTTCTATCCGCAGACAAGGACCTTCCCCGGACACGTGTCATGCGGCATCCGCATCAATCCCGAATACTCGGAAGTGGAAGTCGAACTATATAACCCTTGCGCCCCCGGCACACGCTTCGGCGTTACGGCAGACCGCCTGCCTGACCGCCTGCCTGAAGGTATTGAAGGCTTCCACTGCCATTGCCATTGCGAATCAAGCTCTTATGAGTTGGAACGCACGCTGTCGCACATTGAAAAAAAATTTGCCCGTTGGTTTCCACAACTGAAATGGTTGAACTTGGGAGGAGGACACCTGATGACACGCAAAGATTATGACACCCACCACCTTATCGGCCTGCTGAAAGGACTGAAAGCACGCTACCCGCATCTTCAGATCATTTTAGAACCGGGATCCGCCTTCGCGTGGCAGACCGGGACATTGGTAGCCTCGGTGGTCGATGTGGTGGAAAACAGGGGCATCCGCACGGCTATTCTCGATGCTAGCTTCACATGCCACATGCCCGACTGCCTGGAAATGCCTTACCAGCCTACCATACGGGGAGCCGAATCGCTTCCTGCCGATGCCGTCAAGGAAATAAGTTCCGAACATGTTTACCGGTTGGGAGGAAACAGCTGCCTGAGCGGGGACTATATGGGAAGCTGGCGCTTCGGACACGCCTTGCAGCCAGGCGAACGAATCGTATTCGAAGACATGATCCATTATACCACAGTCAAGACGACCATGTTCAATGGCATCCGCCATCCTTCCATCGCCCTACTCCACTGCAATGGTGAATTGGAAATCTACCGCACTTTCGGTTACGAAGACTACCGCGACCGCATGTGTTGAGCCCTGAAAACATTGTTCCGCCGCGGAAGGCCTGTTACCTTCCGCGGCGGAACAAAAAACAGCCATGAAAATTATTCTTCCAATCCCAAATCCTTGAATGTACGCGGTGCCGGTACTCTGGGCAAGGGCTTGCGGTCTTTCAGTTGTTCAAGCGCGACTTCTATTGCCTTTTCCAGTTGCTGGTCTTCACCCGCCTGCTCCTTTATCGGATCATTGTCTATCAGGATGTCCGGGTCTACCCCGTGGTTCTCTACAATCCACTGGCCGGTCTTCACATCATAATTCGTAAAGAAAGGCACACGGATGTCTGTCCCATCCATATAAGGCAACGACCTACTGATGCCGATAATGCCCCCCCACGTGCGTGTCCCGATGACGGTTCCCAACCCATTTGCCTTGAAGCTCCACGGGAAAAGATCGCCATCAGAAGCAGAATACTTATTGATAAGCAACACTTTCGGACCATATTGTGTGCCATCCGGAACCGTCTCTGTCAACGTGGTTCCACGCGCCATTGTCATGCGGTACGGCTTGCGAAGCAGGCGTTCGATAATCATCGGCGACACATTTCCTCCACCATTGGCACGGTCATCGATTATCAAGGACTCTTTGTCAAGCTGTGGGTAGAAATAACGGGCGAACTCGTTCAACCCTTCCGGCCCCATGTCCGGAATGTAAATATATCCCACACGTCCGCCGGTAGCTTCTTCCACCCGCTTCAGGTTGTTCTGCACCCAGTTGTAATGGTACAGCGGATATTCATCGTCGATAGGCCTGACCACGACTTTCCGCCCTCCCTCGGTTGCAGAAGAGTTCACCGCAAGCTCGGTCAGCACGCCCGCCTTGCCCACCAGCAGTTCATAGATATTGTTCACCGAAGTGGTGGGCACACCGTCTATCGCCGTAATGTAGTCACCCTCCTTTATATCCATACCCTGTTCCGTTAGCGGCGAACGAAGTTTCTCACTATACGGGGCACCCGGAAGAATCTTGTCTATGCGGTAATAACCGCTTTTGTCCTTGCTCAATTCCGCCCCCAACAATCCCATCTGGATACGCTCCGCCTGTTTGTACTTGCCCGGGTTGACGTAAGCATGCCCACAGGCCAACTCGCTAATCATTTCGCTGATGACATAGTTCAAATCCAAACGGGTCTTTACATACGGAAGCAGGATCTCGTATTTCGCCCTCACGGCTTTCCAGTCTATCCCATGCATGTTCTCCAAATAAAAGCCATCACGGTACGCACGCCATGCTTCATCGAATATCTGCGCCCATTCCTTATCATAATCCACCGGTGCGACCAAGCGATCCAGATCCACTTCCTGATCAAGCGTGATTTTCTCTCCAGGAATATCGGTCACATACAGCTTTTTGTCTTTCATAAACAAAGCCTTCTTCGAACCCGCAGTCACCGCCATGTAGGCATCTTCCGCCACCAGCTCATCCTTCTGCTTTTTCAGGTCGAACACCGATGTGCCTTTCATCGTAGCATACCACACTTTCTTCCCATCCGAATAGAAATTGCCGTAATTACCCGCCTCCAAAGGTAGTTTCACAATGCGGGCCAGCATGCCTTCAGTGTCTATCTTCACTTCCGGAGAACCCGCCTGCTCCCCACTTTCGTCCACTTCCCCGTCCTGCGGAAGGAAAGGCGAAGGTGTAGAAGCCTGAAGCATCACCATGTAGATGCCACCTGTGCGTGTATACACATGGTTCCATTCCAACCGACCATAAACGGGCTGAAAGTCGCGATCGGAAGAAAAAATCAGGTATTTGCCATCCGTACTGAAAACCGGATCAGAAGAATTGTACCATTTCTCGGTCACCGGATACTCTTTACCAGCCTGCAGATTGTAGACATACACAATATCCATGCCAGCAGGTGTGGGCTTGGTATATGTAATCCAACGGCTGTCCGGCGAGTAAGACACATCAAAGAACTCACCCTCCGGGTTCTGCATCACCGTTTTCTTCGACTTCGATGCCACATCCACCGTCACGATGCGATTCTTGCGGTCGGTATAAAGAATGGTCTTGCTGTCCGGACTCCATACAAACCTACGGATGTACGTATCATTTCCTTCGGTCAGCTGCACGGGCTCCCCGCCTTCCGCCGGTTCCATCCAAATTTCGGTTTCACCGGTACGATCGGAAATATAAGCAATGGCACTTCCGTCGGGTGCCCAGTCTGCCCCCCTCTCGTGCGCACCCGGAGTACGGGTGACATTCCGGGTTACCCCTTCTTTTACAGGCACGTCAAAAACCTCCCCGCGTGCAGTAACGGCCAAACGTCTGCCATCGGCGGAAAGCCCGGCTGCCGTCACACAGTCTTTCACCGCCATCTGCTCGGCACGCGCATATACATTATCTGAATTCAAGGTAATATGAATCTGTTCTGCACGGCGTGTCTTCGGGTCGAACTTATAAAGATAACCCCCATGTTCGTAGACGATGACCGTGCCATCCGTACTGGGGAATTTGATGTCGTAGTCAGTATAGTCGGTCACCTTTTCCGTTTTCCCGCTGACGGTATTATAAACGAAAAGGTTCATCGTCATGTCACGGTCGGAGGCAAAGAAAATCTCATCACCAATCCACATCGGGAAGATGTCCTGCGCCACATTCTCAGTGATGTTTGTCACCGACTCCGCTTGTGGGTCATAAATCCAAATGTCGTCCGCCATGCCCCCGCGATAATATTTCCAGCTGCGGAACTCACGGAACACGCGGTTGTACGCCAATTTGCTCCCGTCAGGTGAATAACAGCAGAAGCCGCCCTCAGGAAGCGGCAAGGCTTCCGGCATTCCCCCGTCTTTTGAAATTGTCCAAAGACGTCCGTCAAAGCTGTCGCTGATGCGGTTGCGATAGACAATCTTATCCCCATCGCGCGTCCACGCCATCACAACATTGTTTGGCCCCATGCGGTCACCCAAGTCATCACGCCCGTTCGTAGCCGTATAGGTCAAACGGCGTGGTTCCCCTCCTTCCGCCGGAATAAGATACACTTCCGTATTGCCATCGTACTGGGCAGTGAAAGCGACCGATTTACCATCGGGCGAAAAACGCGGAAAAATTTCATAACCCACATGCGATGTCAGGCGCTGTGCCTGGCCACCTGCCAGCGGTGCCTTATATAAATCGCCGGCATAAGTGAAAACCACATCCGTCCCGTTCGTGGCGGGGAAACGAAGTAAACGGGCTTCATCGGCCTGTACGGCGGTTATTCCACCGAAAGCAAGCCAAAGGAATAAACATTCTCTTTTCATATTCAAATTTGATATTCATTACGACAAAGATATGAATTAATCACAAAACGAATTCCATTATGACATGATAATTTTGCAACAAAAAGCAAAATGTTCAGAAATACACTTATTTTTCAGACACAAAAGACTGGCTTATACATACAAATGCCGACCGGTCTTTGCAAAAATCCCTGTACAGTATTTTGCAAAAATGTGTAACTTTGCACGGTAAAAAAGACAGTTCTATGAACAATATCCTTATGCGACGATACATCCTTTTTGTCATTTCATTATTTATCAATGCATTCGGAGTGGCATTCATCACCAAAGCCCTGCTGGGCACCTCTCCCATCACCAGTGTCAATTACGTATTAAGCATGTTCACCCCGCTTACGATGGGACAATGGACGATTATTGTCAACCTGCTGTTCGTAGTTCTGGAAATCCCGATGCTGACGCGCGAAGACTACCGTACAGACAAGCGTATTATCCTGCTCCAAATACCGATTGCCTTGTGTTTCGGACAGTTCATCGACCTCTCGATGCATATCCTGCACATCCTCACACCGGTCACCTACGCAGAAAAAATGGCAAGCCTGATTGCGGGATGCTTCATATTAGCTGTAGGCATTGCCATCGAGGTGAAGGCAAACGTGGCCATGTCATCGGGCGAATACATCGTACGTGTCATTTCCAGGCGGTTCCACCTCGAGTTCGGCTACGTGAAACTGGGATTCGACATATCGCAGGTAATCATAGCCTGCGGATTTTCATGGGGGTTTCTTTCGGGCATCTTCGGCGTGCGCGAAGGGACGGTCATCGCAGCACTCATCACCGGTCCCATCATCCGCCTCATCAGTCCCAGGCTCCGTGTACTCGACCGCTGGATCAAGGACGAATCTGCTACCCCGATTCCCATCCGGAAATCTTCCGGTCACCTTATCATTACCATCGCACGGGAATTCGGGAGCGGGGGCCACATACTGGGAGAGATGTTATCCAAAGAATTGGGCATCCCGCTCTACGACAAGCAGTTCATCCATCTTGCTGCCCAACGGAGCGGCATGGACGAATCGTACATCATCGCCAACGAACAGTCCATACCTTCCTTCTGGCTGAAATGCATCTTTGCACAAAATTATGAATCGCCACTGGAACACAGCCTTTCATCAGACGATGTATTGTTTGTGGCAGAAAGCAAAATCATCCAGGAGCTGGCAGAAAAAGGAGCCTGTGTCATCGTGGGGAGGTGTGCCGACTTCGTGCTGAAAGACCACCCGAACGTCATCAGGGTATTCTGCTATTCGGATACGAAGAGTGCCATGCAACGGTGTACGGAAGAGTATGGCATCAGTCCCGACACTGCCGATGAAGATATAAGGCGTATCAACCGCGCACGCATCGCGCACTACGAATATTACACGGGACAAAAATGGGGCGACCCGCACCACTACAACCTGACGGTAAACACCGGAAGCATGCCGCTCGCCACCGCCTGCGGGCTGATAAAAGACCTTTATCTCAGGATGAAAAAGGAGGAACAATGAATGCAAGACCTTTCCGGTTCCCATCTCTTCCACCGGTGCGTCCATCCGTACGTAATCTGCCGCACCAGTAGCTGCTTTTCACGCAGCACGCGCGTGCCGGCTTTCACGTAAGCGACGCCTCCAGCTACAGCACACGGCTGAGGCGGTAACAGCCGAAGACACAGGCGGCGAATCCGGACAGCACCTTGTCCGCACCGAAGCTGACGATGATGCAGACAGACCGAGGCATACTGTCAGGAATTTGCAGAAAAGGCTTAATCCCCGGTGCTTCCGGACTTGTCTTTACAAATACACGATAATATTGAGAGAGGGAATTTTCCTGCCCCGGTCTTTCCTACCCGATCCGTTCTTGATCCAGGTTTTCTGTGTCACCCCGGTTTTTCTGTTATTCACAATGATACCCCGGTAACAAATCTTCCTGCACGTTGTCCATGCTCCGCCAAAGACTATACCGTGCTTCGGGATTCATGCGTTCCAATGCTTGAAGCAACGACTTCATGTCCGAACGATGGGATGCTTTTTCGTAGGGACAGTTCTTCACCTGCTTACGGTATCCCCTCCGGACAGCCAATGCCTCCAAGTCCGACTCGTGCACCAAACATAACGGACGGATAATCGTCATATCAAATTTCCGCATGACCAAACGGGGAGGCATGGTACTGAACGCGCCTTGGAAAGTCATGTTCATCAGCAGCGTCTCCAAGATATCGTCCATGTGATGCCCCAGGGCAATCTTGTTGCACCCTTGTTCTTTCGCTATGGTGAACAGGGCCTTTCTCCGATTCCACGAACAGAGGAAGCACGGCGACTTGCGGGTATCCGTAGAAAGGTCAAACGAAACCCTGCGACATACAAAAGGAACTCCCCAGGATTCGGCATACGACTGCAGATAAGCAATATCGGATTCATAGCCAATATGTGACATCGCCACATGTGCCGCCACCACCGAAAAACGGGGCTTGAAAATGCGCGAACGGCGTGCCATAAACTCCAAAAGAGCCAACGAGTCTTTCCCGCCCGATAGCCCTATCAACACCTTGTCACCATCGTCAAGCAACCTATACCGGACAAGCCCTTTGTTGAACCGTCTTTCAACCGTATATGTCAATCTGTCTTTTTCCATATCCATTCCTCTTAACAGAACGCAAAAATATAACAAACCGCTGAAGAATCCCAATAAGTATCTGAAACATTACAGATAGTGTATCTTGCTTACCACGATATTATTCCACCCAAAGCAAGTCACTCATGATTCCATCGGAAATGAAAATGCCTTCCCCTGAGAGTTTGAGTACATCCCCCGAAATGGTAAGTGTTTCCTGCTGCAAATATGGGGCAGCCATTTGCAGGCAATAAGCATACAACTGTTCACCAAACGCAGTTTTCAGGTGTGACAATGACATGCCCCACGAAGTCCGTAGGGAAGTAATGATGAAATCGTTGTAGCGCGTATAAAGGTCAAGTTCTTCTGTCCCAAAATTGGGCTTATGGTTTTCTATGCCTTCCATATAGGCTTCAAGAGAAGCCGTATTCCATTGGCGGGAAATACCGTTATACGAATGTGCCGAAGCACCGCAACCCATGTATTTCTTTCCTGTCCAATAACCGGAATTATGCCGCGAGTGCCTATCCGGCAGGCAGAAGTTGGATATTTCATAATGCCGGTAACCTGCGTCTTTCAAGGTGTGTATAAGGTCGGAAAAAAGTGCCACGCTCAGGTCCTCATCTATTTCTTCCACACGATGCTGGTCGCGCATCCTCCAAAGGGCTGTGCCTTCCTCGTAAATCAGGTGATAGGCAGAAATGTGTTCGGGGCGCATGCGGAGAGTCTGTTGCAAGTCTGCATGCCACATGGCCGAAGTTTCGTCCGGCAACCCGTACATCAAATCGATGCTGATATTGTCGAATCCCGCTTCCCGACAGACATCGAAAGCCGTAACAGCCTGTATTGCCGTATGTCGGCGGTGCAGTAGCCGTAGCAAAGAATCATTAAATGTCTGGATACCTATGCTCAGGCGGTTGAATGGGAATTGCCGCAACATGTGGACATATGCCGTCTGCAAATCATCCGGATTGGCTTCGATGGTAATTTCGGCATTTGGGCAGAGGGTGTAACAGCAGGAAAGAACCGAAAACAACTGGTCGAAATGCCGTTCATTCAACTGTGAAGGAGTACCCCCTCCGAAGTAAACGGTTGTAATCTCTTCCTTTCCAAGGTAATCTTTCCGTTGTTCCAACTCCAAACAAAGTGCCCGGACATAGCGGTCGCACTCCTCGTTTTGTGTGGTGGAAAAGAAGTCGCAATAGATGCAACGCCATTTACAGAAAGGGATATGGAGATAAATACCTGACATCGGATAGTGAAAAAATGTCATCCTGGACATATCCAGGATGACATTTTAACAAGGTTTATAAATTGACTTATTCTTCGCCCCGGATAGCCGCAATACCCGGCAGGACTTTACCTTCGATAGCCTCCAGCAAAGCACCGCCACCCGTAGAAATGTAAGAAACTTGGTCGGCCATGCCGAATTTATTGATACAGGCTACAGAATCACCTCCGCCAATCAGCGAAAAGGCACCGTCCTTGGTTGCTTCGGCAATGGCTTCGGCAATGGCCTTTGAACCGCCTGTGAAGTTATCAAACTCAAATACCCCAGCAGGCCCGTTCCATAGAATGGTCTTTGCACCTTTGATGGTGGCCTTGAAATCTTCGCGGGTCTTCGGACCGGCATCAAGTCCCATCCATCCGTCAGGGATTTCCATTACATCGCACATCTGTGTGTTTGCATCATTGGCAAATTGGTCGGCAGCAATACAGTCCGAACCCACTACCAGGTTGACACCTTTGGCTTTCGCCTTCGCCATGATGTCGAGGGCCACCTGAAGTTTGTCGTCTTCCACCAGTGAATTACCAATCTTCCCCCCTTGGGCCTTAGCGAATGTGTAAGTCATGCCACCGCACAAAATCAGGTTGTCTACCTTGTCCATCAGGTTCTCGATGATACCAATCTTGGTAGATACTTTCGAACCTCCCATGATAGCCGTAAACGGACGTTTGATATTTTTCAACACATTGTCCACAGCCTGCACCTCTTTTTCCATCAAGTAACCCAACATCTTGTGGTCTGCATCGAAGTAGTCTGCAATAACAGCAGTGGAAGCATGCTTGCGATGAGCCGTTCCAAATGCATCCATGACATAGCAATCGGCATAAGAAGCCAATGTCTTGGCAAAGTCTTTCTGCCGCCCTTTCATTTCTTTCTTGGCTGCTTCATAAGCGGGATCTTCTTTTTCGATACCTACCGGTTTGCCTTCTTCTTCAGGATAGAAACGGAGATTTTCCAACAACAATACTTCACCTGACTTCAGTGCTGCAGCAGCTTCTTGTGCCTTTGCACAATCCGGAGCAAACTGCACCGGCGTACCCAAAGCAGCCGACACGGCATCCACAATCTGGCTTAAAGAATATTTGGCGTTTATTTTGCCTTTGGGCTTGCCCATGTGGGACATGATAATCACTGAACCTTCGTCAGCCAAAATTTTCTTCAGGGTAGGAAGCGCACCCCGGATACGGGTATCATCAGTAATTTTACCTTCTTCATTTAAAGGTACATTGAAGTCGACACGCACAATTGCCTTCTTTCCGGCAAAATTGAATTTGTCAATAGTCATCATAATTGTAATATTTTTGTTTAAAGTGTTAGTTTCTTCTGTTTTGGAAGCACTGCAAAGTTAAGAAAAAAAACTACGAAGGAAGTCCCTTTTAGACCGATAAATTTCAACGCCTTTGTTATTTTGTTTTAAAAATTAAGAAACCATTGACAGAATTAAATATGCCTTAATCTAATTCCACCAATGGCTTATGACTAGAAAGGGAAAACATCCATGTCTTTTCCGGATTTCCGTCAAACATGTTGTAAAGTAGCTTCTATTTCTTCGATTTCGTTCCGGAAAGCCTTATCCACTTCCACTTGATCCTTCACAATCTTACATGCATGCAACACAGTCGCATGATCCTTGTTGCCAATCAATTGCCCGATTTTAGCAGAAGAAGTATCGGTATGCTTCTTGGCCAAATACATTGCAATTTGTCGTACCTGCACTATCTCCCGCTTTCGGGTTTTTGTATGAATCGTGGAAGCTTCTACCTGATAGTGACTGCATACTCTTTCTATAATGTCATTTATGGTAAGGGGCTTCAACTCGAGACATCGCACCGATTTCTGCACAATGCGCCGCACCAATTCCAAATTGATTTCACGCTTTAACTGGATAGAATAGACCAACAAAGAATTGACAATACCTTCTAATTCGCGCACGTTTTCATTCACATTTTCAGCGATATAACAAACAACCGTCTCTGGGATGGTCAAGCCGTCACGGTGAATCTTGTTTCTCAGGATATTTTTACGCAACTCAATGTCCGGTTTTTCCAATTCAGCCACCAGCCCCCATTTAAATCGCGTCAACAAACGGTCTTCCATACCTTGCAACATCACCGGTGCACGGTCAGATGTCAAAATAAGTTGTTTCCCAGTCTGGTGCAAATGGTTGAATATATGAAAAAATGTATTCTGAGTCTTGGTCACACCGGCTAATTCCTGGATATCATCAATAATTAATACATCAATCTTTTGATAAAAATTGATAAAATCATTAAAGTGATTAGTGCGTACAGAATCGGTGTATTGCACTTGGAACAAATGTGCCGAAACATAGAGTACACGCTTTTCGGGATACAATTCTTTGATGCGTGTACCAATTGCATTAATCAGATGGGTCTTTCCCACTCCTGAAGGCCCATATAAAAATAAAGGATTGAAAGTACGTGCCGGATTTTGCGCCACGGTCTCCGCAACCGTACGCGAGAACTCATTACTCGTCCCTTTAATAAAATTCTCGAAGTTGTAATTCGGGTTCAGGTGTGAATCCAAATCCTGCACCACCGATGCCTGTAATAAAGTGGGTGCTTTGTTACCGTCGTGTATAGGCTTTTGGGGAAGCACAGCTACCGAACGATCTGTTGCCTTCATATTGATGGCAATATGGTTGGTCTTATCGGTAAGGATAGAATACATCAACTCTGTTCCCTCCCCTATTTCCTTATAAAGAGCCGTACGCAAAAGGTCTACATATTTTTCCTCCAAATATTCATAAAAAAAAGGACTAGGCACTCCGATAGTCAATGCCTTTCCTTCATATTTTATCGGAACTATGGGTTCAAACCATGTAGTATAGGCTGTCGTATTAACGTTATCACGGATAAAATCGAGACAACGTTGCCATAATGCAATAGCCTGATTGTTTTCAATCATACTTAATTCTTTAATTTAGCAACTCTTCTACATGGACAAATTTCGGAATCTATTTCTATAAAAACAAATGCCTTTTCTCTTGCTTTTTTACGTACTTTTATAAAACGTTGGTTCTCAACTTTTTGTTTTCAACAAAGATGCAGTACACATTCCGTCCTTGGTTGTAAAAATTAAAGGATTTGAGATTCAATTTCTTATTATGACATTACACATAACACACCAACAGATTTACTTCAACTTCCCCAATTGATAATCAATAGATTATACTGATTACCTAATCTACTTATCTATTTAGACATTTTCTATATAACAGGATTATTTTTCTTTTTTTCCAAACAAAGAAAAATGCACGTAACGCTTTGGGTGATCCTTCAGATCCTGCAACAAACTGGCAGCACTGGCCGAGGTTGCATTCAGGTTCCTGTACAAAGAAGAATCATTCATCAGCAGCCCCAATGTATTGTCATTCCGGTTCAGTTTGTCTGTTAACAGACGCACATTGGACAATGTAGAATCCACCTTTGAAAATGTGAAAGCAAAATCTACTTCCTTCAGGTTGTCGCTGACAATCTTTAGGTTCGATGTAATGGCGTTGGCATTTTCAGCCATTTGTGATATGTCCGTATTCATCAACCTATCCAGTTGCTTGCTTGTTACATTCAGGGATCCGGTCAGCATCTCAACATTGTGCAAGGTATTTTCCAATGCCGGATTCGCAAGCAGTCTATTCAAAGAACCCAATATCGAATCCATTTTCGGCAACATCTGCTGAATCTTGGGAAGCAGGTCCTGCTCGGCTGCTCCCAAAATGCCGTCATTTGCTATCCCGACAAGCGTATCTCCTTCAGCACAAAACTTCTTATTCTCCAAATTCAGTAACAAGTTCATTTTGACTGTACCCAACATTTCCGTAACCAATTCGGCACGGCTCCCTTGGGGGATCTTCATTTTTTGATCCAATTCTATACCGACAATGACACTCCCAGGTTTCTGATAATTATATTGAATACTGCGCACGATGCCCACTTTAAAACCATTAGCAAACACCGGACTGGACGTAGGCAATCCATTGACATTCTCAAATTCGACAAGATAGTAACTCTCAGGTTTGAACATATTAATTCCTTTCAGGTAATGAATACCGCAGAACAATATCACCAATGCTGCGATACCTGCCAAACCTATTTTAAATTCCTTTTTCATCTCAGTTCCCTTATTTGTTTTGTTTAAATTCCCTTATTGCTTGGTTTACATCCATTTTCTCACCGTTCTTGAACGCAATGATAAAAGCATCCTTGAACTTGGCATCCACTTTCGATCGCTTTAAGTGAAGTATCTGATTGTAATCGGTACTTTCGCCATAGGTATATTTGTACAAACCTTTTTCCTCATAACAGCCTATCGGTTCCAATCCCTTGAAGAGTTTATCTCCCGATGGCAAAATCCTGTCAGAAACAAATATCTGTATCTTAAATACCGGTTTTTCTGATTTCAAATCCATCCCTGTCTTAACGGCATCCATTTCTTTCTCTGTCCTATCCCGTTGCGGCATTGATCCAGCTACGGAAAGTCCGTTCCCTTGTTTGTAAAAAAGGAATGCTTGGCAGATACTTTGAGCCAACGCCGTGCTTCCCTTATCGGAAAGCAAATATTGTTCTTCCGATGGATTAGTGATGTAACCCAGTTCAATTAATACGCTTGGCATACTTGTTTCACGCAACACCAAGAATCCCGCCTGATGCACACCTCTATCTATGCGATCAGCACTTTGCCTGAACTGTTTCTGAACGATTTGGGCAAAACTTACACTTTGCGCCATATATTTGTCTTGCAGGAATTCGAAGATAATGTAACTTTCCGCCAAATTAGGATCGAACCCTACATAACGCTGCCGATAATCATCTTCTATCAGGATGACCGAATTTTCTTTCTTAGCCACCTCCAGATTGTCTTCCGTAAGGTGAAGTCCCAACGTATAAGTTTCCGTACCGCTGACCCTGCTATCGCGCCGGGCCAGCGAATTGGTATGTATGGAAATAAACAAATCAGCCTTGGCTTCATTGGCAATCTTCGTACGCTGATGGAGCGGTACGAAAACATCTTTTTCCCGCGTATAAATCACCTTCGTATCGCGACAGTTGGCTTCTATCAACTTGCCCAACTTCAAAGCAACATTCAGGTTGATACTTTTCTCGCGGCCCCGACTTCCTACCGCGCCGGAATCTTTTCCTCCATGTCCAGCATCAATAACAACCGTATACGTATATGTCTTATCCGATGAAACCGAAGCCTTGGTCGTTGAGACGAAAAGGATAAAGAAACCCATAATAATGGGTAGTAATATGTTAAATCTATTCTTTCTCATGTCATTTACATGTCGCAAAGGTAATAGTTTTTTATGGTTTCTTCCTCATAGCTGAGCAGAATTATTTATGGTATTTATATATCATTCTACACAACTCATGTCTACTTATGTTTACCATGTTGTGATATACGCTGAATATAAGAGGGTTAGAA